>WQTB01000194.1 GCA_009786495.1 Treponema sp. | reverse complement strand
CCTGTCCATCCCTTTGCGGGCCATGAAGCTTCGCCGAAATAATCGATGCCCGCCCAGATAAACTGTCCAAGAACATTGTCGTCTTCCAGCACATACTGCCACGGGTTTTTTTTGTTAAAGTCTTCGTAACTGTGAAGGCATCCTGAATAATATTCGTAACATTCGGTTCCAATGATCGGTTTATCAATCGCTTTTGAATAATACGGATACCACGGCTCATGGTAATTCAAGCCGATAACATCGTTGTATTCCGCGATTTTTTTTGTTATTTTTACATGCTTTTCCGGCGGGGCGCCGACCATGTCGCGCGGATTTTTATCCGTTACGTGCGGTGACTGCGCCATTGTTACGGGGCGGCTGTCAAGCGTTCTGATATAGTCGCATAACATTTTTTCGATTTTAAGCATTTCCGCCGAACCCTGATTTTCAACTTCATTTCCGGCGCTCCAGAGAAATACGCACGGATGGTTTCGATCCCTTAAAATAAAATCATGAAGATCCTGTTTCCAGTTATCATCAAATAATTTTTCGTATGCGAGCGATTTCCATTTGTCAAAACATTCGTCAATAACAAAAAAGCCAAGTTCATCGCAAAGGTCAAGAAATTCTTCCGCCTGCGGATTATGGCTTGTCCTGATTGCGTTGCATCCCATGCTTTTTAAAATTGTAAGCCGTCTTCGCCACGCGTCTTTATAAAACGCGGCGCCTAAAATTCCGCAGTCATGATGAAGGCATACGCCTTTCAGTTTTTTATTTATTCCGTTAATAAAAAATCCTTTATGCGCGATCATTTCTATGGTGCGTATGCCGAATCTTACTTCTGTGTTTTCGCCGCTTTTATCGCCTATAAACGCGCAAACTTTATAAAGATTCGGGCTGTCATCGCTCCACAGCTCGGGATTGTTAATTGTAAAACAATGATCAAGCGTTGATTCTGACTTTGCCGCGATTTTAAAATTAATCGTTTTTCTTTCTATTTCCATGCCTTTTGTGTCTTTTAGAACAAGATTTAAGGCTGAATTTTCAAATGGTGTTGATGAAGTGTTTTCTATGGAAGCTGTTACTTTTATTTCCGCGATCTGTTTCTGCCGCGCGGACGCGTTGTTTTTTAGCGCGGCTTTTACGCACAGTCCCCATGTTTTTATATGCAGTTTATTAACCTGCCGCAGATATACATCGCGGAAAAGCCCCGCGCCTGAATACCAGCGGTCAGGAATGCCGCTGCCGTTATCAAGGCGTATGGCGATAACATTTTTTCCGGTTTTTACAAACGGAGTAATGCAAATTTCAAAACTTGTATAACCATACGCGTGCGTTCCCGCTTTTTTTCCGTTTATGTAAATCACCGCGTTGCGGTAAGCGCAGCCAAAATATATGTATAAATCCTTTTCTTTTGAATCATCGGATAAAATAAATTCTTTTCTGTACCAGCCTGTGTTTTTCCATATAAAAAAACCCTGCCTGCTCTGTTCTGACCACGGTTCATCTTTGCCTTTATCAAACGGAAGATGAATTANCCAGTCATGGGGCAGATCAATATGCTGCCATGTGCTGTCGTTATAGTTTTCCAGCTCGGCGTTTTTTGGATCTCCCAGATTGAATTTCCAGCCATGATTGAACAGCAGCGAAGCTGATGCCAGCTGCGAAGCAGATGACAATTGTACAGTTTGATTACTCATTATTTTATCCTTAAAATTTTTTATATGGAAAAGACTGTTCCAAAAAAACAGGCTTGTTTTAAATCAATTACTGATAAAAAACAAGCCGTGTTTATTTTTTAAACATCAGATAAAAATTATCTAATGCTGTTTATCTGGGCCACAAGCGGGATCTTTCGTCCATTACTTCCTGCGCGCCGGATTGNAGATAATCTCTCATGCCGGCGTCCCATGTACGATCNAAATCCGCCGTTCTTGCGATAACCGCCTGGGCGATCATTGCATCGGCTTTATCGTTCAGGGTTTGTCCGTAGACTGCGCCAAGCTCGGTAACAGCCTGATATACAACAGGAGCGAAACCGTTGCGGGTTGATATTGCATACGCGTTTACAATTACTTCAGGAGCGATGTTCGCGTAACCTAAAGCGAGAACTCTCGCGTTAAGTTCGGCGCTGCCCAGTTCAATTCCGTTCATNGGAATTGTCATGTCGATGTTGTTTGACGAGTTCATAATCCACGGATCGCCTGCGGGGCGGGCGATAGCGCTGGGAACGCCGTTTACGATTTCATGGTTAACGCCTGGTGTTCCAATCTGAAGGAAGTTGTAATTTTCAGGTTTGCTCAGCCAGTTAAGATATTGCAGNGCGCCGATCGGGTTTTTGGCGAAAGCAGGCACGAAAATCCTTAAGCCNGGTTTGTCTGAAATTAATTTGCGNGTAACGCCGTTTGAAGACTGAATNCANTCTATNGGAACAAATTGCGCGCCCGGAACATTGCGCTGCAGATCGGTCTGAATTGCGTTGTCAGCGCGGTACGGATGATCCCAGTTGCCGCCGTATGCGCCTACGCGGCCGCTTTTCAGCATGTTAAAGAAATCGTCCGCTACTCTCATCAGCGGGAAATCTCTGTAAATGAGCCCTTCGTTGTACCATTCGTTAATCATGCGAAGCGCTTCTTTGTAACCAGGCATTGCGATGGGACGATCGCTGAAATAATGTATCCAGAAATCCCTGTCGCTGATATTTGGATCAAAGAACGCGTTAATAATCGGCGAGAATCCCCAGCGCGCATCCGAATCCTGTCCGAACGGAACGATGTTATTCCTGCCGCCGCTTCCCGGAAGCCTGTCAGCGTTATCGCGGAACGCTACAAGCGCGGAATGGAACTGCGCGGTTGTTGTCGGTAAAGGAAGCCCAAGGATATCAAGCCAGTCTTTGCGGATAAAAAGGTTTCTCTGCGCGACGTTTACTACAACGCTCGGTACCGAATAAACTCTTCCTGTAGCCGGGTCTTTGTCCCTGTAGATTAAATCCTGTCCCTGTAAAGCTGGATCCGCGCCAAGCAGTCTTTTCATATCCGGCAGATACTGCTCAATGTAGGGAGTTAAATCCAGGATACCGCCCTGCAGCCTGAAGTTGGTAATCATGTCTGTGTTGTAGGTATAACACAGATCAGGCGCGCCTGCTGACGCCATCATGTTGACGATGTCAGTATTTTCCGACCAGCGTCCGACAGGAATGAAAGTCACTTCGATGTTTAAATCGGCAAGAACTTTCGCCTTAATCCAGTCGGTCCATGCATTGTCATATGCCATGGATCTGCCGCCGTCCATACCGCGGTCAAAAATTTCAACAGTCAGTTGAGTCGGCCCNGANGGAGCAGCCGCTTTTNTTTGACAGCCTGTGGTTACTGCCAGAACGGTCACCAGTACGATGACCAAAGCCAGTAATGCTTTTTTCATAAAATCCTCCTAAAATATGTTTCTATGTGGAAGCTGTTCAGAAACCGCAGTTTCCGCACAGCTTTGTTCCCGATAACGATAATAATCCGGTTCAAAACCGCCAGGCATCATGTGCGTGTACCATAGAGCAAAATTTTTCAGATTAACTAAGATTTTACCGGTTTTTTAGGAGGACCTTATGAAATTCCCTTATAAGCCGCTTAATCATTATTTACTTAA
>WQTB01000193.1 GCA_009786495.1 Treponema sp. | reverse complement strand
CAATATCATCGTTTTTTAATTACGCCTGAAGAAATGCTAAAAGCTGAGAAGACCGCCAGAATAAGAAAACAGGATGTAATAGGTTTTTACCATTCACACCCTGATCATCCCGCTGTACCGTCTGATTATGATAAGGAACACGCTCTTCCGTTTTATTCTTATATAATCGTATCTGTTAATAAAGATAAAGACAGACAACTTCCTGTATCGGAAGAATTAACCAGTTGGGAATTGACAGCGGACAGAAAAAAATTTGAAAGCGAAAATATTTTAAAGGAGAAAGAAAATGATTAAAATACTTATACCCTATGCGCTGCGTTCATTTACAGAACGAAACGCGGAAGTGGAAGTAGAAGGCAAAACCGCAGGCGAGGCGTTAAACGCTCTTGCGGGTATTTATCCCGATATTAAAAACCACATATTTGCAGATAACGGACAGCCGTCAACCGCTTCGCATCTGCGGGATTTTATCAATCTATTTATTGACGGTAAAAACATCAATACCTTGCAGGGACTTGATACTCCCGTTGCGGATAACGGTGAAATTATGATTATCCCTGCAATCGCGGGAGGAATGAATGGCGTTAGAACTTAGCAACGAGGAAATTTCCAGATACAGCCGCCACTTACTTTTACCTGAAATCGGCGTTGAAGGACAGGTTAAATTAAAAAACGCGAAAGTGCTAATTGTAGGAACGGGAGGTCTTGGCGCTCCTTTAGCGCTTTATCTGTCCGCCGCCGGAGTCGGAACAATAGGGCTTGTAGATTTTGACGAAGTGGACGCGTCAAATTTGCAAAGGCAGATTATTCACAGCTCCAAGGACATAGGAAGGCCGAAGGTAGCATCCGCGAAAGACAGAATCAAGGGCATCAATCCGTTTGTAAATGTAGTTGTGCATAACACAATGCTCACAAGTAAAAACGCGCTTGATATAATCGCGGATTACGATATTGTGGCGGATGGAACGGATAATTTTCAAACACGTTATCTTGTAAATGACGCATGCGTGTTTCTGGGAAAAATTAATATTTACGGTTCTGTTTTTCAGTTTGAAGGACAGTCAAGTGTTTTCGGCGCGAAAGACGGACCTTGTTACAGATGCATCTATCCGTCTCCGCCGCCTCCGGGGCTTGTTCCTTCATGCGCCGAGGGCGGAGTAATGGGAGTGCTGCCCGGCATTATCGGAACCATTCAGGCGGCGGAAACAATTAAAATAATTGTCAACGGCGCTTCTTCCGGCAATGCGTCCAGCGCAAAGCCTTTAATCGGACGTTTGCTTCATTTTGACGCGTGGCGCATGACGTTCCGAGAATTAAAATTGGAAAAAGATCCCAATTGCCCTGTATGCGGAAAAAATCCGTCAATCAAAGAATTAATCGATTACGAACAGTTCTGCGGATTAAAAAAAGATAAAGACTCAGAGCCGATAGAAACAATTACCGCCGTCGACTTAAAAAAACGTTTGGACGCTGGAGATAAAATTCAGCTAATAGATATCCGCGAACCGCATGAACGCGCCATTGTAAAATTTCCGGACGCGATAATCATGCCGCTTGGCCAGTTGGTAAGGCGGAAAGAAGAATTAGATTCAAAACTGGATTCCGTGTTTTTATGCAAAATAGGCCAGCGCAGTATTTTGGGAATACGAGCGTTACGCGAAGCGGGTTACAAGGGTAGGCTGTTAAATTTGCAGGACGGATTAAACGCATGGGCGCGTGATGTTGACATATCAATGCCGGTATATTAATTTTTATTAATATCTTCTTCATGTGTCTGACATATTTCCAATATATCAGGGCGCAGGAACAGAACAAAACCTGAGTAGTAATCGAGCCATTCCTGTTTTACCTGTTTCTCTTCGATGGCGCGTAACATTCCGCGTATGATCATTTCCATGGAAAGATTCGCTAGGCTTTTTTCTCCGCTGTCATCGGGGATTTCNGCCGGAATCGGTATTTTTGGATCGATGGGGAATGCGGCGTCCGTATTTTTAAACTGCTTTTTAAAACCNGCCGGAACCGGCAGAAAAACNAGGCGTTTTTTCATGTACCTTCTTCGGCGGGATTGGTGCGGTTGTCGGCGCGTGTTGTCGTAAGCATNTCATTGAGCCTGATTTTAAAGCTCATCGGAAGNTGCGCTTCATCAAAGTTTAGACCCAGGGCTACCATTTCTTTTTTTCCTTCCACGCCTTCAGCGCGGATAATAATTCCCTTGATNGTATAAACTTCCCTCGGGTCGTTAAAATCGATGCGCAGCGACGCTTCCTTGTCCATAAGGAATTTCGCGATNCCCATCATTATTATTTTTGAACCCGAAAANGAAATATCCCTTAATATNCAGCGGCGCGGAATTCCCTGAATGTAGATTGCGCTTTCCGCNGAAAGGATNTTCAACTTGCGCATATTGTCAGGCGTCATGGGAATACGGACATCTTTNCGTTTTGCGGAATTTACATTCGCGTCCAGAACGCGCCCCATTATCTCTATAAAGTCATCAGGCGGCCTGTTTGAGAACTGGAGCGTAAACATATTTACATCCTGCGAGTTNCCGTAGGGAGCGCTCGCCATCACNCGGGCGGCTACAAAGAATGTAACGGTATTATTTTCTCCNGTCGGCTTGAAACAAAAACGAAGGTTTACAAAGTTATTGGTAGATTGAAGCTTGGCAAGGATGCCTGTTTTTACATTCGCGACCACTTTGGCGCTCTCGAACGACGCCGAATAAACAACGCACGGCCAAAAATCGTTTCCGCATTTTAAATGCACCTGCTGTGTCAAAAGGCCTGTCACCTGTATGATATCTTTTGTAAATGTTACAGAGATCTCTTTAAAACGCTCGTAGTAAGTTGAGATCTTTTGACTTGTGAGTACTCCCATGCTACTATAATATAGACGATAAATCCCGATTTGTCAATCGTTACNTTTTACAGCAAATCCTGCCTTCCGGCGGCCTTTATTTCGTCAATTATCCCCCGGACTTTTTGAGTTTGCCCTTTTTTGGTAATAAGCGCCGAAGCCGGTCCGCCGTTTTTCCCCATTCTGATTATCACAATTAAATCTTCAACCCCGGCAAGAGCCGCCGGTATATCTGAATCTACATGGCAATTGACCGCCGATGAGCCGAAAACCTGCGAAACGCCCGCAGGACATATTTTTATATATTCATCCCAATTACCAATGTCGATCCAGTCAAATCCGGCGCGGACCATCGCGGTACTTTCGCATTTTTCCGCGACAGCGTAATCAAACGAAATATTTTTAACTTTGCTGTAAGCGGTTTTAAGCCCTTTCCAGCTTGTCAAAATTTTAACGCCCTTGAGGATTGTATAATCATCCGGTTTTGGCTCTTTTAATTTGATAAAACATTTATAGATATCAGGTTCAAGAGAAAGAAACATCTCTTCCATAAAGCAAGTATCAAAAGCGAACATACCGGAATTCCAGAAATATTTACCACTTGAACAGTATTTTTTTGCCGTTTTCTCATCCGGTTTTTCATGGAAAGCGTTCACAGTAAAAATTCCGTTTTCGCTTTTACTTTTGGAATTTTTTATTTCGATATAACCGTAACCTGTTTCCGGGCGCTGCACAGGAATTCCGAATACGACAAGTTTTTTTTCCGCAGCGGC
>WQTB01000192.1 GCA_009786495.1 Treponema sp. | reverse complement strand
CCGCCATTCCGGGAGCAAGAGCGATAAGGAAATGCAGCGTTTTTCTGACAATTTCCGATTTAAGTTCACTTATATCCCTTCCTGAAGCATTAAAACGAACCGTTTGTTTAGTAAAAATAGCATTGAAAATTGACATTCCCCTATCCATGCAGTAAAGATAGCAGGAATCATGCCAAGATAAATATGATATAATCGATATGATGTAAGTCTATATGTAATAAGGAGTTATCGATATTAATGAAAAATAATACTATAAATGCTGCGTTAATATTGATGAAAAATGTATGGAAAAATATACAGATAGTATACAAAATTTACTATTGTAATTAAAACAATGTGTATCAAAATATTGACAAAAAATGGAGAATTAAATAATATTTCAGAATTCGGATTTATCCGGAAAATCCCGTCAGGGGAAAAATTATGGAGGAAAAAATGAGTGATTCTGAACAAACAACTGAAAAAAAAGGAATAAAGGGGCTGACAAAAACGCCTTTTTTTACTTTTTCGAGACCTTACCTGGATTTTATCGGTAAGGGGACAATGTTTCACATTGTTTACATCTTAATGGCGATTGTAAGCCTGATCATCCCGATTGCACTTATTATTTTTGTGGCGCAAACGGGTTTATTCGGCTGGCTTGGCGGGAAATTCATCGTCTGGTTCATTCTTACATGGCTTTGCGCGGCTTTTGCCTGCTGGATTGGTTTCCAGCTTTGGTGGAACAGAAAAACCCAGATTACTGATGTAAAAAATTCCGAATTTGTCGTCATTCCCATTGTAGCTGACATTATCTGCACATTCGGCGAATGGATAGGCACATTAATCGCCATTATCGGTTTTGCCGCAGGNCTTTTTGGTCTTATTTTTATGGGCAATAATCTTGGCAGTATACTGTATTCNCTGGGACTGGGAAGTCTTGCGGGATTCGGCGGATTGCTTATTATNGCAGGGCCTGTTATCGGATTCTTCTATATCATTATTTCAAGAGCGATTGCNGAAGCAATCCGCATCATTGTNTCCATTGCNAATAGCTGCAGGGATATCGCGAATAAATAATTAGTTTATTAAAGGCGCCGGATTAATGTCCGGCGCTACTTTTTATTAATNTTAAAAAACTGTACTCTGTTTCACATGAAGACTACATCGAATATNAATAATAAATACCACTGGGCCGATGANGCCGCGGCAAAGATAATATCGGAAAAAGGCGATAAGGAATTTTATACCTGCGCGTCCGGGATTACGCCTTCAGGCAGCGTGCATATCGGCAATTTCAGGGAAATAATTTCTGTTGATCTTGTCGCGCGCGCGCTTCGCGATACGGGAAAGAACGTGCGGTTTATTTATTCATGGGACGATTACGATGTGTTCCGCAAGGTTCCCGATAATATGCCCAAGCGGGACGAATTGAAAAATTGCCTTAGGCTTCCAATCACGATGGTTCCAGATCCGTGGGATCGCGATTCAAGCTACGCGCGCCATCATGAAGCTGATGTGGAAAATATTCTGCCTAAAGCTGGCATTTTTCCTGAATTTATTTATCAGGCCGAGATGTACCGTTCTTCGCAATACGCGCAGGGAATCCGCAGGGCGCTTGAAAAACGCGATACGTTAAAAGATATTCTTAACAGATACCGCGACGACGAACACAAGATAATAGGCGAATGGTGGCCTGTAAGCGTTTTTTGCGAAAAATGCAATAAGGACGAAACGGAAATTAAAGGTTGGGACGGAGACTGGGGCTTGAGTTACAGCTGTAAAATCTGCGGCGCGTCTGAAAAGCTCGATATAAGAACCGCGAAAGGAATTAAACTATCATGGCGCGTTGACTGGCCGATGCGCTGGGAATACGAAAAAGTCGATTTTGAGCCTGCAGGAAAGGATCATCACAGTCAGGGCGGAAGTTTTGATACTGCAAAGCACGTGTGCAGGGAAATTTACGGCTGGGACGCGCCTGTTACTTTCCGATACGATTTTATCGGAACGAAGGGGCTTCCGGGAAAAATGTCGTCGTCATCGGGGAACGTAATCACGTTAAATGACGTTTTAAATGTTTACACGCCGGAAGTTACGCGCTATCTTTTCGCGGGAACAAGGCCCAACACCGAGTTTACGATTTCTTTCGATCTTGACGTGATAAAAATTTATGAAGACTATGATAAAACCGAGCGGATAGCATATAAAATTGAGAACGCAAAAGACGACGCTTCATATCAGAAAGAAAAACGCATTTATGAATTATCCAGGCTCGGCGCGGGCGGAAAGACGCCGGAAATTGATTATGAACAGAAACCGTTTCAGATTCCGTTCCGCCATTTATGCAATTTAATTCAAATCGCGGACGGCGATATTGACAAAACCATTGCCGGCATTGCAGCTAACGAAAAGGAATTTAAGCCTTCTCATTCGGACGCGCTGAAGTCAAGGGCGCAGTGCGCCAGGTATTGGGCGGAAAACTGCGCGCCTGAAGATTTCCGTTTCAGGTTAAGGGATAATAAAAAAGATAATGCAGCCAGGATATTATCTGATGTTGAAAAAAACGCGATTCGTATTCTGCGCGAAGATGTAATTTCCAGAATAGAAGAATTCACCGACGATAAAACATGCTCTTCCGCAATTTACGCGGCGGCGGAAAAAGCCGGAATGGACGGCAAAGCGCTTTTCGGCGCGGCGTACCAGGCTTTAATCGGAAAGGAACAGGGGCCAAGACTTGCGAATTTCCTGCGCTCAATAGACAAGGAAAGACTTTTATCAATCTTAAAAGAATATTAGAATTGTTCAATAATCGAACAATTCTATTGATTATCTGATTATCNTTTTTCCTTGTACATAACAGGCGGCAGACCGGGGAATTTATGCCATTTGTATTTATCATCGCCTGACGGAACCTTTGTNAGNTGTATATTNAATTTNAGCAGAGAGTTTTCCGCGTCTTTGGAAATACAGTCGTCCGTGATTACGCCTGTTACCTTGTCAAGGTGAACAAGACCGAACGCGCCGCGGCGCAGGAATTTAGCAGACTCTGTTAAAATAAAAACTTTTTTTGCGCATTTTGCAAGATCAAGCGCGGTTTCGACGCGAAGATAATCCCTTCCTGTAAATCCCTGCCCCTGTATAAAGCCGTCGGCGCCAAGAAAAAATTTATCTACAAATAAATTTTCGGCGCAGTTTCTTGTAATTGATCCGACAAGCACATGAGAATCGGGCTGAAAAAATCCTCCAAGCAGAATGATTTTTATATTNGGATAATGTCCTATATAATCCGCGATAAAAGCCGAATTTGTAACGATGGTAACATTCTTGTTCGCAAGCGCGATTTCTTCTGCAAATAACGCGCAGCAGGAGCCGGACTCAATCATNATTGTCTCATTTATATCTACAATCTGCGCNGCAGTTTTCGCGATCTTTCGTTTAACAGAATAATAGAACGCCATTCTCTTTCCGGTATCGTCAGCGCCGTCAAGGCTTGCGTATCCGTGNGAGCGGCANACTATTCCGAGCCTTTCAAGGTAATCCAAATCTTTGCGNAANGTTACCTGGGAAACATTTAATAAATCAGCAAGCAAAGTGACCTTAACGCTGTTATCTTTTGCCAGTATATCAAGTATTTTAACGGATCTGTCATTCATTGC
>WQTB01000191.1 GCA_009786495.1 Treponema sp. | reverse complement strand
GGATTCTCAAGCAAAACGACAAGCTGCCCCGCTCTGATAAAATCGCCTTCACGGAAAAATAAAGTTTTTATTACAGCTTCCTGCGGCGATGTAATATCAACTTTGCTGACAAAAGAAAGACTTCCAAAACCGGAAACAACATCAGGGCGTTCGCGCAAAATCACTGCCGCGGCCTTTACTGTTTTTGGATCGCCCGGCGCGTCGATTTTTTTCCCGCAGGAAAAAAACAGCAGTAACGTTAGCTGAAATAAAATAAATATTTTATTTTTCATTTAACCATCCCGGCTGATACGGATAAAAGCGATGCTGTAAACGCCGAAAGCCCGCCAGGCCCTAGATCAAGAAATTTTTCAAGTTCTCTTTCAGCTTCCAAAAGCGCAGTGGCAGCCTGAACCACCGCAATATCTTTCTGCGTCTGATCGATTAACGCTTCCATCAGATTGAGTCTTGTAATCTGGCCAAGACCAAGCCTGATTTCTTCTATCCTGCAGCGTTCNCTGCCAAGAGCCGCGGCTTCAACNGCAAGATCACGTTTNTGCGCNGCAAGAAAACATTTTTCAACAGCGTTAGCTGCAACCCTTCCGGTTTGCTCAAACATCGCGTCGAACTTCCGCTGTTCAAGCTCAAGCGCCAGAACCGCCTGTGTCCTGCTGTATCCCGAAGCCGGATCAGGCAGGGGAGTAAAACTGTTTTGCAGCATCGCGGTTCTGTCATACGGAGGCTCCCATCCCGCCTGCACGCCGAAACGGTTTTGAATCCACGGCGTAGAAAATTCAATGCTTATTCCGACAGACCAGTTAAAACGCGTAAGCGGATAACTTTGGCCTGTAAATCCGAAGCTGCCGCTGAGCCTCAATGCTGGTATCCAGGAATTCGACGCGTATTTTACTTCCATCTGTTTTTTTGTTATCGAGTGACGCGCTTCGATCAAATCGGGATTTTGTTCTCTTGCGAGTATTGCCGCGGCAGCCGCGGGCGGAAGAACGACAGTGCGGTATACATCCACGCTTTCCGCAAGCAAAGGAAGAACATCAATATCCAGAAGTTCGGCGAACTGTTTTTCAAGCTCCCCAAGATCAATCTGCAAAGAAATAATATCGAGTTTTGCTTCGGCGATTCTGATATCCGCGCCTGCAAGATCAATCGCGAGCGCAAGGCCAAGATTCACTTCTTCGTTTAAAATTCTCCGCTGTTCGTCCAGAACATAAAGCGCGGTCTTTTTAATTTCCAGAATCGCCCTAGACGATAAAATGTTCCGGTACGCCGCTATTGCCGACTCCGCTACATCGTCCGCCATTCTGTCCAATCTTGAATACGAAAGATCAAGTTCAAGGCGTTCAATGTTACGTGACATTGAAGTCCTTCCGCCGTCCCAGATCAGCTGCTCAATGCTGATGCCGTAATTTTTCATGAACGAATCAGCGCCGATTTGCTGCAGTCTGTCGTTTTCAGATATGCTGACGCTCAATTTTGGAAAATACGCGCGAATTCCCCACCGCCACGCTCCTTCCATAACCGCCTGCACAGCGCGCGAATATCTTAAATCGCCGGAAGCGGCCACGGCAAGAAACGACGCTTCCGCGAATGTCAGCGCGGGCGGCTCTTTTACATCATGAGAATTTCCGGCTGCGGTTCCGCCAGCATCCGCATACGCGCTGTATACGGCAAAAATCAAAATAACATTGATAATGTTACGTGCAATGTTTTTCATATAGCCTCCCTGATTGTTGTTTCTAAATTGATAATTGAACGCAAAAGCGGCGTATCCCAGGGAAGCATCGCCTTCGCGCGGCTTATGTCTTCAAGCGCCTGTTCGCCCTTGCCGGCNATCCAGCGGAGCCTTGCCCTGTCCAGCAGAACCATCGCGCTTTCCGCTGAAAATTCCGCCGCNCTGTCAAGAAATAACNCNGCTTCGTCAAATTTTTCAAAATCAAGCGCTATTTCGCAGGCGAGCCGCAAAGCGCGGATATCCTGCGGATTATCAGTTAAAAGATTTTCTGTTAACTTCTGCGCGCCCGCAATATCGCCAGACTCCCTTAATGTGCGCGCAAGGTAGAAAGCCGCTTCGAATGAAGAAGGGCGCAGCTTCAGCGCGCTGCGGCAGGTTTTTTCCGCCTTTTCAAGATTGCCGGAAAAATATTCCGCTTTCGCGCGCAGTATCAGCGCAGGCGGAAATTTATTTTGAGTCTGCAAAATATTGATAACATCGGAAAAACGCCCCTGCGCGTAAGCGTCCGAAGCCGAAACATAAAGACGGACAGTTTCAGTGCCGGGCGGTTTACCGCCGCATGAAGCGGCGCAGAAAACGCAAAGGAAAGCGGTTAAAATTAAAAATATTTGTTTCATATAACACCCTAGCCGCTGCAGATATATGAAAGCCGCTCTGCTAGACGACCGCCGGCGGAAGCAGCCTGCGCGAAAAAATAATCTTTATACTTTGGAACGCCTGTTAATGACCTAAGCGAGCTGACCGCGTAAACTGTGTAAGGATTGTCGGGAAGACTGATCAAAGGAAGCAAAGAATCTAAAACAGCGGGATTGCCTGAGTTAACTGACATATAAATGATCGATTCTATTTCCAGTTTTGTTTTTAAAAAAGCGCCGTCTTCATTTTTTAAACCCGAGTAAGACGCAAGCATTGAGCGGCATTCCTGCGCGAACGGCCCGTCCGCCGAAGAATTAATGCAGTTTTCCGCAAACTCGGCGGAAATTGCGCCGGAGAACGCCCTTGCCCCCCTGTACCAGTACTCAGGAAATTGCACATAACGCGCGCGAATTGACTTGTAAGCCGCGGCGGCGCGCCTGTTCCCGCTGTTTTTTTCCAGGTCGCAGACAAGAATCATCCATCTTGCGAAACCGTCAGGCTCATCAAGCTCGATAAAAAGCGATCTGAGATCGAAAGCAGCGTCATCCCAAAGATCATTTAAAAATGAAAGAACAGAATGAGCGGCGATTATTACAGCCGCGTTGTCTCCGGTATTCAGCACATTCAGGATGCCGTTCTTAATATCCGTTTTTTCGATCAGCCCTTTGCCGTACGCCCACGAAAGCTCCTTGAACGCGGCAATCACAGCGCCCGCGTAATCGCCCGCGTTCTCCCTGATGGTCGATTCAGTCATAGCCATGCCTTGAATCCACGAGCCAGCCCGCTCAAGCTCCGCAAGTTCGTCAAGCACATGAATGACAGAACNTAATTCCGCCGCCTGTGATTCCGAAGAAANAATAAANTCGCCTGAACTTTGCATCCGCAGTAACTCCGGTCTCATTTCCGGTACAGCGTTCATTTCATCAATCACCGGTTCCCCGCCGCACCCCGCAAGAACCAGCGCAGCCNCNGCAACAAACGCCGNACANAGAAAAATTAAAAAATTGAATTTAGATTTCATAAACAACTCCATAAAAAGATTTGCCTATATATGGCGCCAACTATGCGTTTTGCATGACCGAAAATAAAAAAATTTGATCTTTTTTTTGGAAATTTATTTGGAAAGGTAAAGAATAAATAGATTATAGAAGACAGTTAATTAATTTGAGCGCATAAAAATTATTATATTTTTCAATCGTAATAAAATTTACTTTTTATTTATTAATTTTACATAAATTTTCAATTTCTTCGCGTTTCAATCCGGTAGCGCT
>WQTB01000190.1 GCA_009786495.1 Treponema sp. | reverse complement strand
TTGCGTTTTTTTTTAGTTCCTGTTTTGATCCCATTTTTTATACGATATCCCAGGAAGTTCCTAAACTTGATCCTTATATAAACGGCGCGGCTACAAATTTTACAAAAACATCAGGCGGTGATATTTATGCGGCTTCGGGAAAGACGCTTTATAAATATAACGGATTAACAGGCTCATGGAACAGAAGCTCTGTTCCAACTCCGCCCGGGGGGCTTATCAGGCAGCTTGCCATTACAAATAAATATCTTTACGCGTTATGTGAAACTGAAAGCGGCATAAAATTAAAATACGCCGATTATAATCAGCCTTCGCTTAACTGGAATGAATTTACCATCAATAATTTGCAGACAATATTCGCTGTAAGCAATATTTTATATATCAGCGTTAGAAATATTGAAGAAATAGAAAAACTGCCGGATAATAATAAAAGAGTTCTATATTCAATTTCCTATATTATAGATGACGGCGCTGTTACGCCGATTGCCGGGCTTGACAAGGTATCCCAATTGGTCGGCGCAGCTTTTAATGGAAACGCAGATTATTATTTATGCACAAAAGACGGTTATTATTTTTCATCAGGTTCTTCTACAGGTTTTGCTGCGGGAAATTTTTGCGTAATTACATCAACCATAGATTCNCCGGATGAATTTGTCGGAATAATCAGTCTTGGAAAAGGCGNTAAAGTTGCGGCAATTTCCCGCATGGGAAAACTNTTTGACGTTACCCCGAACNCTGATTTAGGGCCTATAATTGCCGGTTTTATCGACACACGCAGCGCCACAGGCGCGCTCGCCGTTTACACAATAGACGGATATAATCTTCTTCTCGCGGGAAGGCAGGATATGGGTTACTCAACCAGTTCGGGTTATACATACGGTTATGTAGAAATTGAATTTGATGATTTGGGAAACATATCNGATCCTNCAAGAAGATTCTGGGTACCCGGAGAAACGGGAAAACCGTCAACTGTAGATGATCAGACGCGCTTTATAAATTCCATTGGCAAAAATCCTGTTAACTATATTATTCAGGTGAAACCGGATGATAAATTGTTATTTGCCGTAACGCAGAAAAACGGTATTTGGTCGTACCGTGAACGCAATCAGGATAATAAACTGCAATGGCAGTGGAACGCCGAAGAATAATATGCTTTCATAGTATAGAATGGATGAACTTTTTAAATCTAAAAGTAAAACTTTTTCAGCCGAAAACAGCCCGCTTGCTGACAGAATGCGTCCCAGAACCCTTGAAGACATCATCGGTCAGGATCATATTGTCGGCAAAGGAAGGCTTCTAAGGCGCGCCATACAGGCCGACCGTCTTTCNTCGATTATTCTTTACGGGCCGCCGGGAACTGGTAAAACATCGCTTGCAGCCGTTATCGCNAATACCACCAAAGCGGCGTTTGAAAAACTTAACGCCGTTCTTTCAGGCGTTAAGGATATTCGCGAAGTAATAGATCGCGCCGACGACAGATCAAGGCTCTACAGCAAAAGAACAATTCTTTTTGTGGATGAAGTCCACCGCTGGAACAAGGCGCAGCAGGACGCCCTTCTCCCCTGGGTGGAAAACGGCACTGTTATCTTAATCGGCGCGACAACGGAAAATCCTTTTTTTGAAGTAAACCGCGCGCTTGTAAGCAGAAGCCGGATTTTCCAGTTAAANCCGATGGATGAAGACGGTCTTCTGGAAACCGCTAANCGTACGTTAAATGACACAGAGCGCGGATACGGCGCATGGAACGTATTGTTTGACGAAGGCGCNCTTGAGCACCTTGTTGAAGTCGCAGGCGGCGATGCAAGAAGCCTTCTTAACGCGATTGANCTTGCCGTGGAAACAAGCGTCTCTCCCTGGCCGCCTGAAACNGGATCGGAAATCCGCATATCNATGGAAGCGGCGGAAGAAAGCATCCAAAGAAGAGCTCTTTTATACGACCGCGACGGCGATTATCATTTTGACACAATCAGCGCTTTTATTAAAAGCGTTCGTGGAAGCGATCCTGACGCGGCTTTGTACTGGCTTGCCAAGATGGTGCGCGCGGGAGAAGACCCGAAATTTATTTTCAGGCGGATGATAATTCTCGCAAGCGAAGATGTCGGCCTTGCAGACCCTTACGCCCTTTCTGTCGTAATTTCCTGCGCGCAGGCGTTTGAACGAATCGGTTTTCCCGAAGGCAATTTCCCGTTATCCCACGCCTGTCTGTATCTTGCCACAGCTCCAAAGTCAAATACAGCAATGTCGTATTTTGACGCGTTAAAGGAAGTTGAACGCGAAGACGCCGAAGTGCCGAACCATCTTCGCGACGCAAGCCGNGACAGCGAAGGATTCGGTCATGGCGAAGGATATGTTTATCCGCACGCCTACCGCGATCACTGGGCGGCGCAGCAGTACCTTCCNTCTTCATTAAAGGGNAGGACATTTTACATTCCTTCATGTGTGGGTTACGAAGAAAAAATCAGGGACGATATATTAAAAAAACGCGAATTACAGGCCGCGATTGTTTTAGGAAGCCAAAATGATAACGACGCAAACGGCGAACTTTTATCATGGTCGGCATCGGCAAAAGGAAGGGAAGGCTGGTTTAAAAGGCTTGAATCTGGGCGTGGTAAACTGCTTTTAAGCGACAGGGATATAATTTTTAAAATAGCCGCTCCTTTGCGCCACAGCCGCGTATTGATTCCTTTGGCAAACGACGGCCTTTTGCTTTGGGAGAGCCTCAGACGCTGTCCTGAAGGCCTTACAGCGGCACTTGTAAGCAATGCCGAAGCAGGCGACGCGTTAGTCCGGTACTTATCAGTTTTTGATGAAACAGATAAACCGCAAATCGCTGTAACGGATAAAATCCTGCCCGATCAAACTGAATGTGAAACATGGTTTTCCTGCAGTCAGTTTGATCATATATTGATCCGCTGTTCCGCGAGGCTTTCCCTGGAACCTTCCTTACTTGCCTGCGGCATAAAGCCATTACTGTCAAAAAACGGCAGTCTTGTGCTTTTATTTTCGCCCTTGCGTTCCGGCGAGCGTATATCCAGAATAATCGAACAGGAATGTCTCCAAAAAGACCTTGCATCAAAGCTGAAACAGGCTGAAGAATCGTTTTTTCAGAACGCAGACGGCATAGGCATACTGGATGAAAGCGGTTTTGTAAAAGCGTTTGAAAGTCAGGGGCTTACAGTCAGTCTTCAATACATCGATCAAAAGGAAGACCGGCTTATAACGGATAAAGACCTTGCTTCATGGTTCAGTGAAAAGTCCAGGTGGGGCTCTTACATAGCAAAACATCTGGATAATGATGATTATTCCGCTGTAAAAGACACATTAGCCGTAAGAATATCTAAAGGGCCGGTATTATGGAACTGGAAATCTGTCTGTTTTAATGTAAAATTTTAACAAATATTTCTAAAAATTATTCACATTCTTATAAACTTGTGCTATATTTCTATAATTATGAAGTAAATATTTCTTTATAGAGGTAGTAATAATGAAGAATGAGACAGCCGGGAAAAAAACAGTCAAAAATACCAATAAAAAGACAAAAACTTCTTCTTCTATAAAAAAAACACCAGTAAAACCTTCAAAAACCAAAACAGCGCAAAAAAAAGCCGTTAAACCGGTAAAACCCGCGTCAAAACCTGCGCCGA
>WQTB01000189.1 GCA_009786495.1 Treponema sp. | reverse complement strand
GGGTTTCCGTGCATCGCAAGATGACGGCGAATTTGGTGCATTCTGCCTGTCTCAAGTTCTATTTCCAGTATTGAACATTCCAAAGGCTCTGTCTGACTTTCNAAAACCTTATATTTTGTTTCTGATTTTTTTAAGTTTCCGTGAATTAAAAGCTCGTCTTTNATAATTCCTTCGTTTTTTTCAGGTATNCCCGCGCAGACTGCTATGTATTTTTTAGACGTTTTTTTTTCGTTTAAGAAGCGGGAAAAACGCGCCGCTTCCTGCCGTCCCTTTGCGGTTAAAAGCGCGCCTGATGTATCCTTGTCCAGCCTGTGAACCAGAAGCGGCGCAGATGCGCGATCCAGATGCGAAAGGAGACTGTCAACGGATACTTTTACCCCTTTTCCGCCCTGAACTGCCAGCCCTGCCGGTTTATTGATAACCAGTATATAATCATCTTCATAGATAATGTCCAAGACCTTCATTCCGATAATATTAGCATGAAAAGAATATTCATATTGCTGTTATTTGTTCCCGTTTTTGCTTTTGGGGAATCTTTATATTCGCCGACATGGGGTTTTTACATCGATCCGCCGGAAGGCTATGAATTTACAGAAGGCGACGGCAGGGATCGTTTTTCCTTCAGCGGACCATTAGATCTGATGCTGGATTTTGTCGTTTATAACGGCCGGTATTCTTCGATGCAGGAAATGATTAATGATGTAAACAGAAGGCTTTCTAATTCAGGCGATTGTGATTTTTTTAAATACCGCGACAAACAGGCCGCGATTTTTAAATTAAATTTCAACGGCAATGACGGCTGGGCGGTAGCGGTGGAACTTGATCCGCAGTCAGGATCGGACGTCCGCCCGATTTTGCTTGCGCTTGCGTACGGNCCTTCATCCCGAAGCGGGCTTGATTTGTTTCACTTTTCCGCGCTTGATTCAATATGCCCCACATTNGCCGATAAATATTACCCCGGTCTTATCATGGAGTACAGTCATCCGCGCGGCCAGGCAAAGAACACTCCGCTTGTGATTCCCGGGCTTAGCGCGATGATATATGAAAATGACGCCGAAGCCGCGCAGGTTTTAATCGATCGTGAATATTTTATTCTGCTTGCGTATTGGGATACGCCGTATCTGCAGGACGCGAGCGTCCGTTTTTACCGTTCCATTTTCAGGGATTCATTTGACAGGATACAGGAACCTGTTTCTGTAATCGCGCGGCATCTTGGCGTAAACTCTGTTTTTACNGAAGAACATAAAAGAACATTTTCGCAGAATGTTTTAACATTTGTGCAGAATTTTGATTATGAACGCGATTTAAACGGAAGCGATTTTATAAATCTTGTAACGGCAGTCACAGAGGGCAGGGGAGACTGCGACAGCCGCGCGATGCTTTTTTCCATCATTNTGGATCACGCGAACATTCGTTCCGCGATTATGGTTTCGTATTACTACAGCCACGCAATGGGCCTTGCGGATATTTCAGGAGCGGGTGCGCGTTTTAACGCGGAAGGAACGCAATGGCTTGTCGCCGAGACCACCGCGTATATCGACATTGGATTGATAGATCAGGATCAAAGCAATCCGCAGAACTGGTTTATTGTGCGGTTCCATTGAATTAAAATTCTCGGAATTAAAATTCCTGGAATCTAGATTCCTGTTAAAAGATCGTACGCTTCNCCGGGGGTCTGCGTTTTTAANAGCGAATCGCGCAGATTGGGGTTTTTTAATCTGGCGCTGAACCATGAAAGCGTCTGCAGATAATACGCGTGCTGGTTATGGGAAGCGGCAATCATGATTAAAAGCCGCACCGGTTCGTCATCCATCGGTGAAAAATCGATAATATCCGTGCGGCTTATTCCGACAGATACAACAAGGTCTGTTACCGACGAAAGGCGGACATGGGGTATCGCTATCCCGCGGCCGATTGCTGTGCTCATAAGTTCTTCGCGTTTAAGAATTTCTGTGGAAAGCTCCTGCCTGTTTTTTATCTGCGGCGCCGCCGCGAGATTTTCCGCAAGAGCAAGAAGCGCGTCCCTTTTATTTGGATAATTAATGAAGATAATGCGCGGCGCTGACAGTATCGACTGGGCGTTTATCGGAGCGATCTGCGGATTCAGGCTTGTAGACGACAGCCTGTCGTTTACCCATTTGTCAATTTCAGATTTTTTAAACCGCCAAGCTGTCCTGATTTTGCCTGCCGGGATTTCACCCTTCTGCGCGCAGTCATAAATCGTCCGTTCAGATACCCTCAGGTATTTTGCGACTTCTTCCAGTGTTAATATATCTTCGTCCGCCATACGCTTATTATCGCACAATATTACAATAAATGTCAATAAATTACAATAGATTCCAATATTATCGCTTTTTTAGCTCATGCAGGGAATCGAACGGAAGAAGCTCGCCAAGCGTTGTGTTTATCTGCTTGCCCGCGCTGCCGCCGAAACGCACAAGCGCGTCCGCGGACATAAATTCGCCCATTACCTGACGGCAGGCTCCGCACGGCCCGACAGGTTCGGCGGAATCAGGGGTGCAGATCGCAAGCGCTTTAAAGCGGAGATAACCTTTTGTAACAGCCGCGCAAATCGCGTTCCTTTCCGCGCAGATTGTTAATCCGAACGAACGGTTTTCCGTATTTACTCCCGTGATTATTGTTCCGTCTTCACATAACANCGCCGCGCCGACATGGAAGCGCGAATACGGAGCGTACGCTTTTTGCGCGATATTTTGCGCTTCCGCAAACAGTTTATCCATCTGGTCATTATCAATCATGCTTGCCTCCATGATTATTTTTCTATATAATAATGTGATTATAGGCTGAAACGCAATGCGCATTGCACTGTGATTAAGCGTATAACACAGGGGAAGATGTGGCGCAAAGAAAGAAAAAAATAACATTTATTATTGTTATTATCATCTTTATCTTATATTTTTTCGCCGCAGCAAGACCGGTTCCGCGCGAAATGATTCTTGCTCACGAATGGATNAGTTCAACCGAAGATGAAACNGTTTTTGAATTAAGCCGTCAGCCGGAAAGGCTCCTGCCTTTTACATTGGGTTNCAGCTACGGCTATGTAAACACAACGGGGCAGTTTGCCGTAAACAGAATAAACGCCAATGAAATTTACCTTAGCGGTTCTTTATGGACAGAATACGAAGCTGAACCGGAAAATATTACAATAAACAACATAAATAACGGCGCGGAAATTATTATTAACAGCGCGGACGGTTATCCCGTCCTGCTGGATAACAGAATTTTCATTCTTGGAAGGGATCAAAATTCGCTGTCCGCGGTTGACAGCGGCGGAAATATTCTTTGGACTTATGACTTCGGAGCGCCCCTTACCTGCATTGACGCCGCCGCGGGCTATGTAGTTACAGGTTCGCTTGACGGCTTAATGGAAGTTTTCAATATAAACGGTGAAAGAATTTTTTATTTTACGCCGGACGGCTCGCGTTATTCTGTAATTCTTGGGTGCGCGATTTCGCGTGACGGTTCGCGCATCGGAATAATCTGCGGTATAGATCAGCAGCGTTTCCTTCTGCTTGAACGTTTCGGCAATGAAAGCGATTACAGGGTTTTATATCATGAATTTCTGGATGATTCATTCAGGCGGCCTGTACGCGTTTCATTTATCGATAACGATCAGAGCATTGTTTTTGAACGCGTCGGAGGGATTGGCTGCTATAACATCAGA
>WQTB01000188.1 GCA_009786495.1 Treponema sp. | reverse complement strand
CCGCGTTTTGCTTTTGCGAATTTAAAATCAAATCTTTTAGCGAAAGATTCATTTTTTCTTCATCGTCATTGAATATTCTTAAATTGGCGATTTTTTCCGCAAGCCAGTCAGCGTCGCTTTCGCCGTCGTCATGCGCAACGCCAAGATACACCAATAGCCCGTTTTCTATTTTTCCTTTAACAACGCCGTCAACAGTAACGTTAGCGTCTAATACCCGCTGAACAACCGCCTTCAATACAGTTTCCTCTTTTTTTATTTCTTACTTTAAACTTTATTCCAGTCTTCCAGATTGATGGATCGCGGTTCCTTCCACCCTGAATCCGTTAGTTGAATTATCAAGCGTAATCTTTCCAAGAATTTCAAGGTCGCGCTCCGTGTTTATCCGCTGCGGAGTATCCATAAAAACCGTTACTATTCCTTCTAGAATTGTGCGCGTATCATAGCTTACGATAAAATCGAATCTTGTATATTCATCTGTCAGTTCTATGTTTCTTGCCATGCCTTTCCAGAGAACGTAAACATCCTGATATACGGCAGGCTGCGCGCTTACTTCCGTAAACGACACATTGTCTTTCAAATTAAAATTATGAAATCCGGGAGCTGCCATGCTGTCTTTCATAAGCTGAGCCCTGTTTTTAACCGACTGCGACGCGTTTGATAATAATAATTTATTTATATTTATTTTCGCTTTTTCATCGCGGTAATCTGCGAATAATGACAGCGCTTCATTGTAAAGATTAATCACCTGATCCTGAGTTAAGGGAGTTGTTTGAAAATAGCCGCCTGCCTGCACAGGATTATTCCTTTCGCTTACAGAAAGCTCGTATAAAGAAACGGGACGNTGCGTTTTCGGTTTAAAAGGGCCGGGCGCAATCTGCAGCAGCGCAAGAACAATATAAACGNCGGCAAAAACCGCCGCAAATACAAGTGAAACATTTATTACGGTTTTCAAACTGATTGAAGGAGACGGTATCGGGGGAAATAATTTTGAAAGTTTTCCCGGAGTCATCCAGTCTGAAAGCGCGTCAGGAGCTGAATGTTTTTTAATTATTAAAAGGGCGTTCTTCGCGATTTTATTTTTCGGCTCGATTTCCTGCACGTCAAGATAATAATCTATCGCCTGAACGGTATTTATGCGCTTTAGATATAAAGACGCTATGCCGAGCATTGTGTTCGGATCCCTCATTTTTATTTTTCTTGCAAGGTTAAAATTTTCATGCGCTTCCACAAAGCTGCCTGAATGAAGACAGATNACCGCGTAAAGATAATAATATTTAAACGAGCCGTAATANCTGTCTTCTTCATCTTTAAGAATTCTTAATGCTTTTTCATAATCGCGTTTTTTGGCAAGTGACGCTGCTTTATTTAAAATGGGATCGGCGTTCATTTTAATTAATGTTAATCCCTGAGCCTTTCTATCGCTCTTTCTATTTCCAATAAATCCTGTTCGCCAAGATTTATCTCTCCGTTTATAAACCGGACAAGTATATCCTGAAGCATTTTAAGCGTTTGTATTTCCGCGTTTTCATTATTTAAAACCGCGGCGGCAAGCGCTTCTTTTTCAATTGCCGCGATATCAATATTTAATGCGGCGGATTCCTGCGCGGGACTCGCGGTTACAGCCGCGCGCGAAGGCTCTTCATTTAATATAAGATAAGCGTTTTCTTCATAACCAGCCGTTTGACGATCTGAAACGCTGATATCCCAGTTTGAATCTTCCATTGTAAGAAAAATGACGAATGTAATACTTGCGCCGCTTTCGAGCAGAACAGGAAGGAAAAAATAGCAGACAGCGGAATCTGAATTGAATGTTCTGCCGCCTGAATAATCAAGCGCCCATGAGCTGTCATTCAGCCTTTTCCAGTTTGCAAAATGAACATAATCGGGCGCTGCCGCATTTATTTCTTCAGATAATGGATTCGCGATGCTGCCCATTAACGAAACATTGCGTCCCCTTGAAATCCAGTATCTGCCAGCATTGCCTTCAATTTTAGTTTCATTCGCGACAGTCTGATTCTCCGTAATAAAATGAACCATCCCGGACTGCTCTCCCAATGTTGTATCAAGGAGGACGCGCAATCCCGCAAGAACGCTCTGGCTTCCGTTATTGTAAATGTTATATGTAATCATAACGCCGTTATCTGAAATTGAACCTGCGGTTCTGACAGGCGTAAAAGTCTGCGTTACTGTGATATCAGATGAGCCGAATTGCAGCACAGGCTTTCCGTCCTGCCATTCAAGAGACGGTTTAAAACTTCCGCTGCCAAGGCGCTGAACTTTACCGTTTATATTGATTGACGCGTAACTTGCAGACTGTTCGCCGGCGTTAAAAAGCGGTTCGTATCTATTCCTTTGCGATTCAATAAGGCCGTAAATCGAGAAGCCGCCTGTTTTTTCATTTATTTCGAGCCGGATTAATCCGTCATTGGGGAATACCGTATCATCCGGCGTCTGAATGCTTTTGCAGCCGGACAGCGCANAAAGCGTCAANATAAAAAAAAATAAAATACTTATCCGTGAACATCGCTTCAGGCGGCGAAACATCACCAGTATCCTCCGGCGCCGTGTTCGCTTAAAATTTCCTGTATGCGGTTTTCAAGTAAAATAGCCATGTCCTGCAGGCTGCCTGTCTCCTTTTGCATCTGCGATCTTTCAGGCTCCTGCGCGGGAATATACGGCTGCATAGGAATAATGTTTCGAGAAGCGTCGCTTGAGGCATCGTTTAAAGGAGCGTTATCCTGCCCGCCGCTATTGATTTCCTGCCGGGTCTCGGAACCTGTAAGCTCCGCGATTCTTCTTTGATACATATTTAATGTGGACTCGTATGTTCTGATCGTCCTTTGATATTCTTCGCTNGTTCTAAGCGATTCTTCATGACTCCATTGAAGAAGCGCAAGAAGCTCGGCTTCTATTTTTTTCTGTTTGATTATATCGAGTCTGTAAGCTGACGCTTCTACCTTCGGGCTTGTAGGGTATCTTCCGACTACCCACGAATAAAATTTTTCGGCTTCATCAAATTCGCCGATTGAATAAAGACATTCGCCAATCCAGAAAAAAGCCGCNGCNCTGCGTTCGGATGTTTCCCNGTCAGAGTCCGTTGTCAATGAATTGTAGCGGTTGAATAAAAGAATCGCGTCTTCGTAATAACCCTGCTCGTAATACAATCTTGCCCTGTGATAAACCATGTCTCTTGTATACGGCGAATTCGGCGCTCTTCTGTCAAGCTCTTCCATATCCATAAGCGCGGAGCCGAAATCGGAATACGCCATCTGGCTTAATATGACCCAGTAAAGAGCGCGGGACCAGTCGTCCATGCCGGCGGCGATTTCCTGCGCGCGGCGGAATTCAATCGCCGCTTCCTGCCATCTGGACATATTGTAAAACTGGGAACCGTTCTGAAACCTGCGAAGATACTGGGAATGCAGGTCTTCCTGGGCATTTATAAATGCCGGCAGCAGCGTTAAACCCGCTAAAATCATCCAAAAAACGCGCCCTCTTTGCCTCATACCCATATTATAATGAATTTCGGCTGAAAATGCCAATGTGTTTAAAATAAATCCAGATTGGAAGGCCCGTATTTNCGTTCGCCGCGTTCAATTGCGTGTACGATATCAACGATTTTATCGTTTACAGGCGTCGGCACTCCGTGTTTCTTGCCCCATGAACACACAACCCCGTTGATATCGTCAATTTCGCATAACCTGCCGCGATCCAGATC
>WQTB01000187.1 GCA_009786495.1 Treponema sp. | reverse complement strand
TAAACGGAACCGACTGCAGAAATTACGGCGGGATTGACGGCATCCCCGAAGTAAAAAAAATATTCGCAGACCTTCTTGACGTATCGGCAGATGAAGTAATCGTAGGCGGCAACTCTTCTTTGGCATTAATGTTTGACAACGTCGCCGTAAATATGACGCANGGAGTAAGGGACGGACAGCCCTGGCAGAATCAGGGGCAGGTAAAATTCCTNTGCCCTTCGCCCGGGTACGACAGGCATTTTACAATTTGCAAATATTTTCATATCGATATGATCCCTGTCGCGATCGGCAATGACGGCCCTGACATGGACGCTGTAGAAAAACTTGTGGCAGAAGATCCGATGATTAAAGGCATCTGGTGCGTTCCGAAATTTTCAAACCCGACCGGCATTGTCTATTCGGATGATACNGTAAAGCGGTTCGCGAAGCTGAAACCTGCCGCGAAAGATTTTAGAATTTACTGGGACAACGCCTANGGCTTTCATGATCTTAGNAATAAAAAGTTTAAAATCCGCAACATCATCCGTCTTTGCGAAGAAGAAGGAAACCCGAACATGGTTTACGAGTTCGCGTCCTTTTCCAAAGTGAGTTTCGCGGGCTCTTCTGTTTCGTGTATCGCNTCGTCAAAATCNAACTGCGAATTTATAAAGCAGCGTCTGACNGCGCAGACAATCGGNCCTGANAAAATAAATCAGCTCCGCCACGCGCGGTTTTTTAAAGACGCTGGCGGCGTTATGGCNCACATGGAAAAACACGCCGCGATTTTACAGCCTAAATTTAAACTTGTTTCCGATACCCTGCGGAGCGAACTGGGAGGTCTGGGTATTGCGAAGTGGACAGAGCCTGAAGGCGGTTATTTTGTCAGCTTTGATTTAATCGAAGAAGGCTGCGCAAAAAAAGTTGTGTCGCTGTGCGCGCAGGCGGGCGTTGCGCTTACTCCGGCAGGCGCGACNTTTCCCAACGGAGTTGATCCGGAAGACAGGAACATCCGCATAGCTCCAACCTGCCCGCCGCTCAATGAATTAAAGGAAGCCCTTGATATTTTTTGCGCCGCGGTCAAACTCGTTTGCGCAGAAAAATTATTATCGGCATGAGATTACGCTGTAAGATATTTTCTTAATTTATCGTACATATCGTTAACGTTAATCGGTTTTCCAAGATGATCGTCCATGCCGGCTTTAATGCACGCATCGACATCTTCCTTGAAGACGTTCGCCGTCATCGCGATTATTGGTATCCGTTTGCGCGGACTGCCTTTTAATTCCTTGTATCCGCCTTCCAAAGCGCGTATCTGCCGCGACGCCGCCCATCCGTCCATTTTCGGCATTTGAATATCCATAAATATTATATCGTATTTGCCCGCAGACGCTTTAAAAATATCAAGGGCGTCTTTGCCGTTTTCCGCGCTGTCGATTAAAAGACCTGAGTCTTCAAGCAAAGCGATAATGATTTCGCGGTTTATTTCTATGTCTTCAACCAAAAGCATGCGTTTACCGGAAAACTCATTCTTTTGCATTTTTAAAGGCTTACCGGAGCTGTCCGGCTCTTCATTCTGTTCATCAGGGCACTTCTGCGCTTTTATCGTAAAAATAAATTTTGCGCCTTTGCCGAATTCTGATTCAATCCAAATCCTGCCTTCCATTTTTTCTATTATGCGTTTGGAAATAACAAGGCCAAGACCTGTTCCGCCGAACTGACGGCTGATTCCGCTTTCCGCCTGCGTGAACGCGCTGAATAATTTTTCCTGCTGTTTCTTTGTTATTCCTATTCCGTTATCAATTATAGCGATTTGAATTTCATAAGCGTCTGCGGCTTCGCCCAGAAGGTCCGCCTTAAAACTGACTTCGCCTTCTTCAGGCGTAAATTTGATCGCGTTTGTCAAAAGATTTGTAATAACCTGCGCCAGCCTTTGATCGTCGCCGGTTAAAAACTTCGGAATATTATTATCNACATTGATTTTTAATTTTTGNTTTTTTTCTTCCAGTCGGAAATTCACCACGTTNATTACGTTATTCAGCATGGTATTAAAANTGAATTTGACAGGAGACAGTTCAAGTTTATTGGCTTCAATTTTAGACATGTCAAGCACATCGTTAATAATTCCCAGAAGATGCGTCGAAGCGTTTTCGATTTTGCCAAGAGCGTAATCTTTTCTTGAAAGATCGCCTGTNTTTTTGTAAATCGCCGTCATGCCGATGATTGCGTTTAACGGCGTGCGTATTTCATGGCTCATGTTCGCAAGGAAATCGCTCTTTGCGCGGTTTGCAGATTCAGCTTCCGCGGTGCGTTTTTTTACAAGCGCTTCCAGCAGCTTTTCTTCGTTGCGCTTTCTGATCAAAATGATAAAAACAAGAATTAATATAAACGACAAAAGAATCAGCACGCCGATAAGCCAGGGAATCTGAGCCTGCGCGAGCATTCCTTTATAATCATATGTTTTCAGCATCCACTGCCCTGAAATGCTTTTTGTGTCTATAAGTTTAAGAGCCTTATTAAAAATTGAGCACAGGATTCCCTGATCTTTATTGAATCCCAAAAACGAATCAGATGTTCTGTCAAAAACAAAGTTCGCTTTATACCCGGGATACTCATTATAGTTTGTGATTGCAAGAAGCATTCTCTGGCTCGACATCACAAGGTCTACTTCGCCGCGTTCCATCGCGCTGAATGAATCGTCAATATTTTTATATACATATGTATACGGATGATTCGGGAACCAGCCGTAGAATGTTTCATCGTACGCGGTGTCTTCAGGTATGCCGACTTTTGTTGCAAGAATTTCTTCAAGCGTTACATTCGGCAATTCCGACTTGGAAAGGAGCGCGTAATTGTCGGATATAGTCGGGGTTTCAGGCCATAAAAATCCTTTATCCCTTCTTTCATCTGTGTGTATAAGCTCGGAGATCATGCTGGCNTCGCCNGATTCAAGCTGCGCTAAAAGATGAGACCAGTCATTATACTGATTGTTTACAAGATTGAAGGAAAGGCCCGATAAATCCGCGATAATATCAATTATGTCAAAAAGAATGCCCTGCCATGTTTTTTCGTATTTATTATAAAAACTTATAGGATAATTATAATGCTCCGCCGCGAACGGAATTACGGGGTTATTTCTGATAAACGCGCGTTCTTCTTCGCTGAGCATCAAATTGAATTTGTGTTTGAGATATTCATGCTCTCCTTTTTTATACATCAATCTTAAAAATTCACTTCCGCCGTTTTGAAGGGCTTTATTAACAATAGAGATCACAGGCGCAAGGTCGCTTCTTGCCGTCGCCATTGAAACAGGATTGTAAATCAGCGGGAAAAAATCCGCGGAAACGACATCGCCGTAAGTGTCAAAAATCGCTTCCACAATGCGCTCGCCTACATACGCGTCCGCTTCCCCCGATTTTAATAGACCGTAAACGCTGTCATAATTGTTTACCGCTATAACATCAAAATCTTCATAAACGCGCGACGATACAATGTAATCGTATGTTATGGTTCCGCCGAACATCGCAAAACGCAGGTTCCTTGATTCTGCAATTCTTGAAAGCGGAGCGCTGTCCGCTAGCCTTATGTACTTTAATGTCCTTTGCGCGATTGGCTCCGACATAATAAACGTTCCGCTTCGCTCGGGAGTCGGCGTCATGTCCCCTGTAAAATGAATTTCGCCGCTTATTAGCCCGCGAAGAATATCATTCCAGTCAATAAAAGACAGTTCAAAGTATATTCCGAATAGTTTTGTGAGCCAGTCGCAGAACA
>WQTB01000186.1 GCA_009786495.1 Treponema sp. | reverse complement strand
AATGTCAATTTTATTTTTGATACCGATGATATCGTTCTATTTGATGATGAAAGCATAGATAAATATCTTTTAAAACCTTACGATGAACCGCCTGATGAAGTTATGTATGCTTTTAATAACAAAACTTTTACCATAACAAAAGAGCCTTACACCGATGAATGGGGTACGTTTGTTTCCGGCTTTCTTCCGGTAATGAACAGCTCGGGAAGCGTAGCAGGCGTTCTTGGACTTGACCTTGACGTATCTTATGTAACGGAACTTGAAAGCCGCGCGATAATTGTTTTTGCCGTTTCGCTCGCCTTGATTCTTGCCGCGGCTTTGTTTGTTTCGCTGATTGTCGCGCATTCAATTACAAGGCCGATTAACGAAGTCGCTGTTGCAGCTAACACTCTGGCGCAGATGCGTTTTGACATCAGAACTTCCAGGCTGCGCAAGGACGAAATCGGCATTATGCAGAAAGCCCTTTATGAAATCCGAGACACCCTGCGCCAGACAATGGGAGAAATCAACGACGAACAGCTGGGTAAGCAGTTAAACATCAGCAGGAACCTGAATAAAATCATTAACCAGTCAAACGAAGAGCTTAAAACAATTATCGACGGCATGGATGTGCTTGTTAATAAAAGCAACGGNGAAAATGAATCTGTTTTTAAAACCGCGAAATCTGTGGACGGCATTATCGTCAGCATTGACGCCCTTAACAAAGCCGTTGAATCCCAGTCCGAAAGCATTAACTCGTCTTCCAAATTGATCGAGCAGATGGTAGAAGGAATCCGCGGCATTAAAGACACGGTTCAGGAAGCCAACAAGATAACGCTGAATCTAGGCGAGTCGTCAAAGAGCAGCAAGAAAACGCTTGAACAGCTGACAAGGGAAATTACAAGTTTAACCGAACGTTCCGCAGAGCTTGAAAAAGCGAATAAAACAATATCAGGCATCGCGGCGCAGACAAACATTCTCGCGATGAACGCCGCGATTGAAGCGGCTCACGCCGGGGAAGCGGGAAAAGGCTTCGCAGTTGTCGCGTCTGAAATCCGCAAGTTAGCTGAAATGTCAAACAAGGAATCAAACTCGATCTCTTCTGAAATCAAGGGAATGACGGAAGCGATAGACGAGATACGCAAAGTCTCAGGAATAACCGTGCAAAGCATGAATGAAATTTTCGCAAAGCTGTCTGAAATGAGTTTGTCTTTCGCCGGAATAAAAGACAATATCGACGTACAGGCATTGAACAGCGGCAGGATAATGGACGCGTTAAACAAAATCAGGAACATGGTAGATGAAGTAAACAGGGATTCAATTGTTATAAAGAATGACAGTTCNGAAATTGTCGATATTGTCAAAGATTTGGATTCAGCGTCGAAAGAAGTAAGCTCCAGCGTATCTTCGGCGCAGAACGCAAGCACGCTTATAGCGTCATCATTTTCCATGGCAAAAAAAATTGTGGACGGAAAAATTCTTATCCGGCCTGACAGGAACAAATAAGGCGGCGCATTATGTTTTTCAAAAAAAAGGAAAAAAGCGAATTAACGGATCAATTCGCGTTATATCAGGAACGTAAATCACCAAGACACGGATCGCCGCAGTACGATATTGATACCGGNATCACAGTTACCGGATTTGAAGGCGAAGGCCAGCTTGGAAATGTCAGCGTTTCCGGCTGCAGCATGAAAAGCGTTACATATATCGCGATTAAACCTGACGAAGTTTACCAGCTAAATATAATCCCCGGCAAAGAATATGACATGAAGCCGTTCAGCCTTCGTTTAAAACTAAGCTGGACCAAAAGCAGCGAGAATATTTTTCTTGCGGGTTTTTCCCTGAAAGAAGGCGAAAAAAATTCTTCTTTGGAACAGTATGTAAATATTCTGCGTTCACGCGGCATTGAACCGGACTACGGCAACATGAGACCGGGCAGTTACGAAAATTAAATGCAGGGCGTTTAAAATTAATTTTTTCTTTTATATAATTGTTTATGGATAAAATTCTTGTTCTTGATTTTGGAAGCCAGACCACGCAGCTTATCGCGCGGCGGATACGCGACCTTGGCGTTTACACCGAAATAATTCCCGGTGACTCTGAATTATCAGACGGTATTGTTACTCAGGATGTAAAAGGAATAATTTTATCCGGTTCTCCCGAATCTGTTTATGACGCGGGCGCCGCGCCTGACAAAAAAATTTATAATTGCCTGCGGGANGGCGGCGGTACAATGCCGCTTCTTGGAATCTGTTACGGCCTTCAAAGAATGACGCACGATCTTGGCGGCAGGGTTGAAGCNNTGCCGCATGTCGAATACGGGCGCATTAATGTTGAATGTTCNGGCGGTAAAAAAAATAATACAGAAAAAAATAATTTTGCNCATAACTTTTTAAAAGATTTTAAATCTGTTTTTACCGCGTGGATGAGCCACGGCGACACGCTGACAAAACTTGCGCCGGGTTTTNTTGAAGNNGGCAAAAGCGCGACAGGTTATCCCGCTGTTATAATCCATGAAGAAAAGCCGTGGTTCGGNCTTCAGTTTCATCCTGAAGTAACTCACTGCGAAGACGGCGATAAAATTCTAGGCGCGTTTGTTTTTAATATCTGCGGCTGCGAAAAAAGCTGGAGCATGGAACACTATACGGAAGAATTAATTGCTTCCCTAAAAAAACGCGCGGGGGATAATCCCGTGCTTTTATTGATTTCAGGCGGCGTTGATTCCACAGTTGCGGGCGCGGCTCTTTTAAAGGCGTTAAAGCCTGAACAGGTTCACCTGATGTATATGGACACCGGCCTTATGCGAAAAAATGAAACTGAAAACGTACGCGAGATTCTTGCGAAACTCGGCGCGAAAAATGTGCATGTAATTATGTGCGAAGAAGAATTTCTTTCAGCGTTAAAAGACAAAACCGCGCCCGAAGAAAAAAGAAAAATAATCGGCGATTTATTTATAACGATACAGGAACGCGAAGTTTCCCGCCTTAACCTGCCGGGCAGTTATATTCTTGCGCAGGGGACATTGTACACAGACCTGATCGAAAGCGGAAAGGGCATTGGCAAAAAAGCGCATGTGATAAAAAGCCATCACAATGTCGCAAGCCCGCTTGTGGACGCGAAGCGCAAAGCCGGAAAAATTATCGAGCCTTTGGAAAAACTTTACAAGGACGAAGTGCGCCGTCTTGGCCGCCTGCTCGGTGTGAACGAAGACGCAATCCGCCGCCATCCGTTCCCCGGCCCCGGGCTTGCGACGCGCATACTTGGCGAAGTTACAAAGATAAAATGCGATATCCTTCGCGAAGCTGACGCTGTTTTTATAGAAGAGCTTAAAAACAGGCGGAGCAAAATAAACGCCGGCCTTAATCTGTATGACGATATATGGCAGGCGTTCGCGGTGTTGCTTCCGGTCCGTTCTACCGGAATTTATAACAACGCGGACAGCGCCGGGCGCAAATACGGCTTTGTTCTTGCGTTACGTGCAATTATAAGCAGCGACGGCATGACAGCCGATGTTTATCCATTTGACAGGCGCGACTTGCTGGAAATATCGGAGCGCATAACAGAATCTGTAAAGGAAATAGGGCGCGTAATTTACGATATTTCCAGTAAACCGCCCGCAACAATCGAATGGGAGTAGTACAGCTAAAGCAGCGGCGCAGCTAAAGCAGCGGCGCAGTTAAAACAGCGGCGCAGTTAAACAGCGTTACATTTCAAATTCAAAAAACCAGTAGCGGTCTTCGGGTAATAAATTAACCACTAAAAATAATCTGCCGTATATATGAAT
>WQTB01000185.1 GCA_009786495.1 Treponema sp. | reverse complement strand
TGATAAAAACCATTTATTTGCGGATTATTCGCGTGAATGCTGGGACGCCGTCGGAAACGATCAGTTTATTTTTCCTGACTGGATAAAATTAAAATCCATATAATTTTATTATTTTTANTATTGACGCTGCCTCTGGCGATATGTTATAAAAATAAATTATAAGAAAAAATTATTATTACACTTGACAGCTATACCCTTGTTTAGTTATAATTATTTAAGTGTTATTCATTGGGGCATTTTAAATGAAACGTTTTTTATTTTTTCTTGGTGTGATTTTCTTATTTGGATTATTTGCGCTATTTTATAATTTTTAGTTTTAAATATATTTAGGGGGCATCATGTTAAGGCCGTATGATTTACTGGAAAATGTTCTGATTGATATAGAAAAAGACCTGAAAAACAGTATTGATTCAAAGTTTATTGCGGAAAAATACGAACTGTCAGAAGGGCACTTGCGAAGATTATTCAAATTCGCTTTTAAACAAAATATTTCAGGATATATCCGTTCGCGAAAATTATCCGCAAGCCTTAACGATCTTTTGAATAAAGACCAAAAAATTATGGATATTGCCCTGGATTACGGGTACAATTATGAACAATCTTATATAAGGGCTTTTAAGGAAGAATTCGGCATTTTACCCGGCGAACTGCGAAAGACAAAACAAATTATTAAAATTAAGCCTCCTTTGCATTTATTTGATGAAAATAAATTAAAAGAAGGCGTTATTTTTGGACCTGAAATTGTAATGATTCCCGGATTTCAAATCGCAGGCGTCAGTCAGACCATTCCGTTTAATGAATCCGATTTATCGGCTCCTAAAGCCGCGATAAATTTTTGGAATAATGACAAAAAAAATATCGGCAATGTCATAAACCCGAATGTTTATATCGGGCTTACCTGCAATATAAACAATGACGCCGAAATCTCAGAATACATAACGTCTGTTCAAGTAAAGAATTTTAAAAAAATTCCGGAAAATTACAGAAAATTCACTTTTAAAAGCTGTCTATGCGCAAGATTTAATTATATCGGCCAGCATCATTATTACGATATAAACAGGAACATGGCGAGCGAAATGTATTATATGATTTGGAAATTCTCTAACGACAGAAATCAGAAATTCGCGTTACTGGACGACAAAATTTATTTTGAGAAAATTGATACCAGCTGTTACGACGGTGAATACTGCCAGATGGAATGGTTTACTCCGGTTACCGAGAAAAATTAAAAGGCGCGTTAGTTCAGCACTTCTTCCCTGTCGGCAAGCGTTACCTGCAATGTAACAGGGCGCCCCGAGCGGATGATATTGACATTTACAATATCGCCCGGGCGGCTTGCTTCAAGGGAAGAATAAAGGTCCGCAAGGGAGTTAACCGCAAGTCCGTTAACCGCCACGATAATGTCTCCGCCAAGGTAAATGATTGTTCTGCCGTACTGAACCGGCTCTGTACCCTGCCGCAGCCCCGCTCTTTCGGCAAAGCCGCCCCGCTGAACGCGCGAAACAAGAAGGCCGGAACTGACGGGAAGATTCGCGTAACGGACAAGGCTTGGAAAAAGCTGCACGACAGTCGCGTCAATCCAGCCGCGGCGCACCCTTCCGAACTCAATAAGCTCATTTACAACGCGCTTTGCCGTGTTGACAGGAACCGCGAAGCCGATTCCGACAGAGCCGCCGGATGTAGAATAGATCATCGTGTTTATGCCGATCATTCTGCCCTGCGTATCAAGAAGCGGGCCGCCTGAGTTGCCGGGATTTATCGAAGCGTCGGTCTGGATCATGTCGCGGATAATATTATTTCTTGACGTCTGAATCGGGCGGCCGAGACCGGAAACAATNCCGATTGTTAAAGTGCGTTCCAGCGCGAACGGGTTGCCNATCGCAAGAACTTTCTGCCCNACNCTGAGACTGTCGGAATCGCCGTAAGGAATTGTGATCAAATCCATCCCGCGCGGCGGCTCGAATTTTAAAACGGCAAGATCGTTTTCAGGATCGACGCCGATGACTGTGCCTTCAAACTGCGAGCCGTCGGCAAGATTGATAAAAACGCGGTGGGCGTTTTCAATCACATGGTTATTCGTAAGCACATAACCGCGTATGTCGATTATNGAACCNGAGCCGGAACTGCCTTCCTGCGGAACAGGCTCCAAAAACCAGTTAATCGCCATTGTCTCTGTGGTGATATTTACAACNGCGGAATTTAATCTTTCATATATCGCGATGTTTTCGCGTTCTCCTTCGGAATATTGCAGAAGATCGGAAGTATTTAAAGCAATGTATTCAGACTGGAGCAGCTTGAATTCGCCCGCCTGATTTTCGGATGGCTGATAAGTTATAGAATCGCCGTTTAAGGACGCCGCGCCGGAATTCGAAAACAAAGGTTTTAATAAGCCAAACCCGACGGCAAAAAGCAGCACAATAATAGCAGTTAAAACAGAAAAAAATAAAACCTGGCCGCGGCTGTACAATTTCATTTGACCCCTCCGTTTTGCGATCACTTAAACTCCGTTTAATAAACTCCGTTTAATAAACTCCGTATAAGCGGCGCTTATAATTCGAGTATAATAAAAAAATGCCGATAATAGAAGTGATTATGCGAAAAATTATATTTATTTTAATAATATTTTTAATAAATTTACAGGTTTTTGCCTTTGATTTACCGGTTTCGCGGATTTCAGACGACTCGTTTTTAAGAGCGAGAATGAAAGACACATGGATGGTGGATTCGCCGCCAAGGGTGCTTTCTCAGCGTTCAAGGATTGAAACGCTTGAAAGCGGCGAAAGAGTGCAAATAAGCGTTTCGGAAGGCAGGGAAGAATTTATGGTTCTTTTTTCCCGCGAGCTTACAAGNGGCGCAGGTTACACAGGATCATTTCCCGGCTGGGCGCAGGGTTCATGGATACTGACGCGGCGAAAGGATACGGGAGCGGGCATCAATATCAGGGTATTTNTGCGAAGCGATCAAAACACTTANATCCAGTTCCGTCCTTTTGACGCGGAAAAAAGCCAGATGGAAGTTATACTGTACGGCGGAATTATCGCGCGTTCCATCATCGTGCCGGTTTCTTTTGAACGTCTTTATACAATGAATTTNAATGACGCGCTGCGCCTTGTGGAAGACAAGTTCCCCGTCCGTTATTTTGAACCTAACCTGATCGATTACAAAAACACCAGCGCCTTTGTCTCAAGCGTCAGGCAGTACATCAGCCCGCTAAGGTTTGCGGACGACGGCGCAATCGACGAAAACGGAAATTATGTTTTTATAGAAACGCTGCTGGCTCAGAATCCCGCGAGAGCCGGCCTTAACTGTTCAGGTTTCGCGAAGTGGCTGATCGACGGCATCATCCGCCCCGTTACGGGAAACAGGCTTTCCATCACGCCGCTTAAACAGCCGTACGGTCAGAGAGGATCATCGTTTACCGAATACTGGGAAGAAAGCCGCGATGTTTATTTCGGACTTGACTGGATCAGAAATCTCGCCGCCGCCGCGAACAGCGCGCTGCGATCTCCTGCGTACGGCGNTCTTGAAGAATTTGAAATCCGCACAAATTATTTTAATTCCGTTATGGTGTATAAAAATAACGCCTATGTTATCGAATCATATCCCGGCTTTATGANCGAAGCGGGTTTCGGCATTGAAGGGCTTTATCCGCTTTTATACACGCTTGCGATTGACGAGCCTTACAGTTTTTATCTTGCCGCGGTAAACAACGAAATTTCCAATCCTTCATCGCCGCGCGGAACGCCGCGCCTAAGGCAGTATTACCACATAGCGGCTTTAATCCC
>WQTB01000184.1 GCA_009786495.1 Treponema sp. | reverse complement strand
CGCTGTCGCGCATTTTTCTGCATATTACGTCATTCTTCTCTGAAATTTTTGGAATTTTTTTAACAGCCCTTGCCGCGTTCTGGGCGGTTCGTTTCAGCGATNTGCTGCAGGCAAAAGTTTACAAAGACCTGATTATCATGCTGGGNGTGTTCAGCGTTGTCCTGTGTTTTATAGTTCTGCCGATGCTGTTGTATTTAATCAAGCCAAAAACAAATCCGTGGCGGGTGCTGTACGGTTATATAGGAGCCGCGCTGACCGCGTTTTTTTCAGGCGATATAAATTTTTCAATTCCGGTACTGCTTCGACTTTCCAAGGATAACCTTGGAATCAAGCGGCGTTCAAACGCATTGTCTCTCGCGCTTTTTTCAACCTTCTGCAGATGCGGCAGCGCGATGGCGGCGGCTGCGGCATTCATTGTAATTATCAAATCGTATTCGTATTTAAGAATAGGCACAGGCGATCTTTTAACAATCGGTTTATACGCTTTTGGAATTTCGTTTGTGCTCGCGCGGCACCCGGGCGACGGCGCGTACATCGCGCTGGCCGCGCTCTGCCTTGTCTACGGCGGCGGCGAATACAGGGCTGCCTATTTAATTATGAAGCCNATGGCTTTTTACCTTATCGCNATCGGCGCTTTTATTGACGTAATGATCAACGCCTTCGGCGCGTATGCGATTGCGCGTACCAGCGGCTTTACGGAAGATAAAGGCGTTTCGTTTTTTGTCTGATGACCGCCGCGGGAACACTGCTGACAGAAGGGATCAAAATACTCTGCGGCGGCGATGAAGACATAGACAGTCTAATCGCGCCGAGACGCGGAGAANTTACCGCCCTGCTGGAACGTTATATTAAAGAAATTGAACTTTTTAACCCCGCTTACGGTCTTGTCGGCGCGGCTGATACAAGCGAGCTTGTAATTAAACACATACTCGATTCGATCGCGCCTGCCGGAATAATAAAAAGGCTTCTTGAAAGGCAAAATATCAATGATAATGAAAACCAAACAGGCGTTAAATATAAAATCGCAGATATAGGTTCAGGCGCAGGGCTGCCTGGAATCCCGCTTGCGATAATTTTTAACGGCTGCGATTTTACGTTAATCGAAAGAATGGGACGCAGGGCGGGCTTTCTTTTAAACACGCAGGCGGCGCTTTCGCTTTCCGGCATCAGCATAGAAGAATGTGAACTTGAAAGATTCGCGGATAAAATGCCGGATTCATCAGGATTTGACTTAATCACATTCCGCGCCTTTAAGCCGCTTGAACCCGGACTTTTAAAAAGCCTGCAAAAAATATGCGCGCNCNGCATCAGCTGTGAACGCCGCGCAATCNTCGCGGCTTACAAGGGAANACGCGAAAAAATCGAAGAAGAAATGTCCGCTTTGCCGCAGCTTAAATGGGAAGCGCTGCCCTGCCCCGTACCCTTTCTTGATGAGCAGCGGCATCTGCTGGTCATCAGCGGATAAAANCGCTATTTTTGACTATATCAGCGGCGTCAAAATACCGATAATAAAAAGAGGAGCTATTTTGGCATATAAAAACGTTCTGTCTACATATAAGGAAACAACGGTAAAAACCGCGGGGCAGGGTCAGCTTATCGTTATGCTCTACGACGAAGCGGTAAAGCAGCTTACAAAAGCGGCTGAACTTATAGATTTAAACAATAAAGATAAAAAAGAACCCGGCAGAATTGAGCAGATCAGCAAGGCAATTATGAAAACCGAAGANATCCTTACAGAGCTGATTGTATCGCTTGATTTTGAACACGGCGGTGACATATCTAAAAANNTGTTTTCACTTTATACATGGTTTAACAGGGAACTGGTCGANGCGAACATCAATCAGGACATCAAAAGAATGTTAGCTGTCAGGGACATGCTCGCGGATCTGAGAAACACATGGAGCGCTGTCGCGAATCAAAGCCCCGCCGCGAAACCAAACGAATCGGTGGGATTAAATATTGCTGGATAGGAAGTGAGTATGGCAATTTTGGCGGAAAAAACCGCGGTAACATCTGACATAGATTCCGCGGAGCTTGCGCAGAGAGTCGCGGTTTTAAAACGGTTTAAAAAACTTTTAACGCAGCAAAGGGACAGATTCAAAACCTATCTTGATTTACTGGATAGGCAGCAGGGTGTAATTGAATCNGGCAGCGCGGAAGACCTTTTAAAATATGTAGAAATAGAAGAAAAAATTGTCGCGGATATTTTTTCGATCCAAAAAGTTATCGATCCGCTTGAAGAAATGTATTATTCGATTGCGGCGGAAAAAAGCCCTGACAGNTTTCATAAAAACATTGACGCANGCAGCCGGATTAACAGCAGCGAAGATGTCCCNGGACTTAAAGCTTCGCTTGAAAAACTTCANAGCGAGGCTGTTATACGCTCTGCAAAAAACAAAGAGCTGCTTTCAAAACGAATGCTGGAAATCCGCTCGGAAATTAAATCGCTCAGGAACAATCCTTATAACGGAAGAAGCTCTTACGCAAAATCAAACACCGCCGTTATCGTTGACCTTCAGGGTTAATATCCTGCTTTAACCCATGTTTCGCCGTGTCCGGAAAATGACGCGCCNGAATCAATTTTGTAAACAAACATCCGGCCTTCCATAATCAATGTGATATTCTGGTTTGCCGCCTGATACGTTCCGCTGTATACCCTGTTATTCGCTATGTAACTTAAAGTGCCGTATGTTGCGGTGCCGGCAAAAAATATATTTCTGTCGCTTCCTGAAAGCTTGTAACTCCCGGGCTGAAACTCAAACAGCTGACTGTCAAGAAAACCGGAAATGCCCCCCGAAGCCTGCTGCGTCTGAGAAGAAGGCGCCGCGGCAATCTGATTCGCCCCGCGCTCGATCAAAAAATCGCTGATTTGCAAATTCCCGTTTGACTGAGCTATCGAAAGCGCGCTCGCTCCGTCCCTGTTTCTCGCGTTGATATTCGCGCCGCGCTCTACAAGCAGCCTTACAAGCTCAAAATTGTCATGCCTTGANGCGTANAGAAGGCATGTCATTCCGTCATAATGCCTGCTTGCCTGCGGATAAAAATAATTTACGTCAACGCCCGACTGTATAAANCGCCTAGCAAGATCGAATCTTTGTCTTTCCATTGCTAATAGAAGTATCTCGCCGTTAGCTGTCACTCCCCTGTTCANTAAATATTGAATGACAATATCAGGCTGATTCATGTTTATGGCGGTGTATAAATCAAACGCGCCCGGGTTGACATTGTACCTTTGAAGCAGACTCAGCACGCTTAACGCGGTCTCTCCGTATGAATATGTCATTGTAAAATTTAAAATCAGGTTTTTTTCGGACGCGGGCACAGAGTTAATGTTTCGCGTAATTATTCTTTCTATTACGTTATAATCATTCCTGATTAACGCGTTAATTAAATCCCATTTGTAATCATCCGCGAACAGGTTCGCGCAGCAGGCTGCGCAGAAAAAAAGCAGCGTTATGGCGGTTAATTTTTTCATTATCGTCCCCTCCCAAAAGAACAATAAAATTTTTAAGCGTATATTAAATGTTTATTACTTTATCCAGTCTTTTATTCTCCGCTTCCAGAAGTCTTATCTGACTGTTCTGTCTTGTGATTTCCAGCTCAAGAATTTCTTTTTTCAATTCCAGTTCCCGTATTTTATCTGAGCTNTTTTTACGCCTGTGCGAAAGCACTATCGCGACGATGGGAATAGATAACGCCATCGCCGGAATAATTAAAGCAATAAATGATGCCATGAAACTCACTCCATTTTTACAAAACCAGCTTGGTGGACGATACTGGGTTCGACCGTGACTTCTGCT
>WQTB01000183.1 GCA_009786495.1 Treponema sp. | reverse complement strand
TTGAAAACGAGTTTACCCAGGAGATCGGAAAACGCAGCGCGGAAATCGGAAGGCAGATACAGGACTGGCAGAGCGTTCTTGAAGAAAAACTTTCTTTATCCGGCGACAAAATCGCGAATGATTTTAACATCGCAGAAGATCATTTTATTACGGATCAAAGAAAAAACATCACGTCTTTAGGCGACAGAATCACTTCTGATTTTGAACTTTTAAGGCAGGAAACAACCGCGTTTGAAGAAGGCATCAGGAAGGACATGCACAATGCCGACGAAATGCGATCGTCGTTCACGGAGCAGGTAAAGCGCGACTTGACCGACATGCGCACGTCGGCGGAGAATGAAGTAAAAATCCAGGTCGGCCAGCATCACATTATTATGCAGGAAACGCTGCGGCAGAAACAAAGAGAGCTTGGAAAAGACCTTGAGGAGCTTCAAGAGCGCTGCCAGAACACTCAGGAAGAACTTGACGCATCTTTATTAAGTTCGCGGACTTCATTTGACGAATGGCAGAGCCAGTACAATCTTAGGATGCGCGACGCTGATTCTTCCATAGAGGATTTAAGGCGGCACAACAGGGAAGCGGCCGCGGAAAACGACGAACGCTTTTCGCAGTTCAGAATAAATCTTGAAGACATACGAAAAGAACTGGGCATACAGAAAAAAATATTCGATCAGACAGCAATGATCAAAACAGACCTTGAAAAACGCATAGAAGAAATCAACGGCGACATGGATCGTCTGGATCAGCGCAAGAACGAAATCAACCAGCTTGAAGCCGAACTTACGCGCATAAAGCGCCTTGAAGACGAAGTTAATAACAAGATGACGCGCTTTATCAACGAGAAGAACAGGATCGAAACAATCGAGAACAACTTTAATAATCTGATAAAAACATCGCAGTCCGTTAAAGAAAAACTTGATCAGGTCTCAACATCGGATGATATTCTTCAGGCTGTGCAGCTTCAGATCCGCAAGCTTGAAGCGTCGATTAAGGAAACGGAAGAAAAGTACCAGCGCATCGAACGCAAGAACGCGGTGTTAGACGAAACAAGCGAAGGCATCGACAGAAACTTTAAGACGNTGAATAAAACGGAAGCTTCNGTTAAAAACGCGGAAACCGCNATAACCGCCCTTACAGGACAGTTTGACAGCCTGCGCTCTTCAATAGAAGTTCTTGCGTCNCAAAGCGAAAAAGCTCTGTACGCGGAGGAAAAAATCACAATTCTTGATGAAACGCTTTCTAAAATTGAAACGCGCATAACGGAAATGAATGTCGCGCGCGACTGGCTTGCGCGCACGGAAACAGAATTGAAGGCACTGGACAAGGACGCAAGAGCGCAGCTTAAAATAACAAAATCACTTTTAGACCGCGAAAAAACGGGAAAGACAGCTCCNGCGGGAAAGGGAGCGCCCGCTCCGCAGGATCGCGACAATATTTTACGGCTGAAAGGTCTTGGCTGGACAAATCAGGAAATCGCCGATACGCTGCACGTTTCCACAGGCGAAGTNGAGCTGACGCTGGAAATAGCGTCNAGAGGATAATGNTTATATAAAAANATACTATAGGGGTTTACTCATGGACATTTCATTGAANGGCGTCTGTAAAAANTTTGACAGGAAACCTGTTATCAAAGATATTTCGTTTAACATTAATTCAGGCGATATTATCTGCCTTCTTGGTCCAAGCGGATCGGGAAAAACTACAACAATCAGGCTGCTTATCGGGGCGATTGCCGCGGACAGCGGNAAAATAATGTTCGGTNATACAGAAATTCCAAATCTAAAGCTTTTAAAAAACATCGGATTTATGCCGCAAAATGACGCGCTGTATAATGACCTGACAGGCGAAGACAATTTAATGTTTTTCGCCGAGCTTTACGGAATGAAAAAAACTGAAATAAAAAACCGGATTAATGAAGTTTTAAACCTTGTTGATTTATCGCAGGATCGAAAAAAGTTTGCANGAAATTATTCAGGCGGCATGAAAAAACGCCTGTCGCTTGCCGCCGCGCTGCTGCATGAACCGGANGTTNTGCTNCTTGATGAACCTACNGTAGGAATTGATCCCGTACTTCGTAAGTCTATCTGGAATCAATTCAGGGAATATAAAAAAATGGGAAAAACGCTGATTGTATCCACCCATGTTATGGATGACGTATGCGAATGCGACAAAGCNGCGCTTATATATAACGGAAAACTGATAAATTATGACACGGTTCAAAACCTGCTTTCCAAAACAAAAGAAGGCAAGGTTGAAGAATTATTTTTNACNGCGGCGGAACAGGAAGGAAATAAAACATTATGAGAAGTCTGGCAAAACGCGTTATTAAACAGATTACAGGAGACAAGCGCACAATAGTTTTAATATTTTTCGCTCCGTTATTGATTTTAACATTTATATACCTGCTGTTAGGCGACACTTCCTATAAACCGGTAATNGCGGTACAGGAAAATAATCTGCCGNCTGTAATTGTTTCCGGGCTTAACGCNCAGAATGTTAACATTGTAAATGTCGTTATCGACGGACTTGACGCTGAGCAGTATCTAAAAGACAACAAGAAAGTTGACGCAATATTTTACATAAACAATTCCGCCGTTAACCTTATCATGTACGAATCGACAGTTAAAAGCGGCCAGGTTATTAAAGCGGTGCAAAATGTTGTATCGGCATTAAATCCGTCGGCGCAGATGAATACAAAATTTGTAGTAGGCGATCCTGATGACACCATCTTTAACTCAATGGGTTATATCTTTTTCGGCATTGTTTCTTTTTTCCTGATTTTTATTGTTTCAAGCATGGCGCTTGTTCAGGAACGCTCAAGCGGAACGCTTGAACGAATGTTAATGACGCCGGTTACCCGCGTCAGCGTAATAGGCGGTTATACGATTGGATACGGCATATTCGCGGTTATTCAGTCGGTTATTCTGGTGCTTTTCAGCATATATGTTTTGGGATTTCACAGCGAAGGCAATGTCGGCTGGGTCATATTTATCATGCTTCTTCTGGCGGTTTCGGCGGTTTCTTTCGGCGAATTNATTTCGATATTTTCCAACACNGAATTTCANGTAGTGCAGTTTATTCCAATCACAATTATTCCGCAGGTGTTTTTTTCCGGTTTAATTCCTTTGGAAACAATTCCTTTTCATCTTGGCAATTTATGNTATATCATGCCGATCTATTACGGCTGCACAGCGATAAAAGAAGTTATGGTNCTCGGTCATGGATTCGCCGCCATTCTGCCGTATGTGCTTGCGCTGCTTGCGTATATTTTTATATTAAGCGTACTGAACACAATGGCGTTAAAAAAATACAGAAAATTATAACGCGNNGATATTTATAATCAATTTGTATTGATCATTGTGAGCGGTAANTTAACCATAGCAAGTAGTGACTGTAAAGCGATGCTGGTGTATCATGTATTATTATGGAAACTGCTNCATGGAAAAAATTTGTCAGCGCGAAAGAGCATTTCAGGCAGATTGTAAANGAAACTGATTTATCACTTCCGGGATTAAAAAAAATNCAGCAGGCGTTTGCCGACAGCCGACCTGAAGCTTCATATCAGGTGCAAACCCCTGTTGTGTACAACTACTCCCTTGACGACATCNAAAAAAATGATACAATAAAACTCATTCTTGTTGCAGATAACCCCGGACGNAGGGAACAGGCGCAGGAAAACAGGCGTTACTTAGTTGGNCCATCGGGAAAAATNGCGANAAAATTTTTTGCAGATAACATTGAGCTTGGAATTGATTTTTTAAGGAATGTAATTATTTTAAATAAAACACCGGTTCACACTCCCCGCACCGGCGACTTAA
>WQTB01000182.1 GCA_009786495.1 Treponema sp. | reverse complement strand
AAAAGTCATTCCTATATCCTCGCAAAAGACTGACCAAAGAATAGGGTTTTTAAAAGGTCAAATTAAAATACCGGATGATTTTGATAAAATGGGACAGGCGCAGATAATAAATGATTTTGAAGGTTAAAACAAAACGAGGCTCAGCATGAGATTACTTATTGATACTCATCTTCTTTTATGGGTCGCTAATGATACGCTGCCAAAACAAGCCGTTCCGTTTTTTACTGACAAAGACAATGAATTATTTTTTAGTTCAGCTAATATTTGGGAAGTTGTAATTAAGAGGGGACTTGATCGCCCCGATTTTCAAATTAACCCCAATGATCTTTACTGCGGACTTGTAAATAACGGATATAATGAATTAACGGTAACAAGTCATCATACATTATTAATCGCCCATCTGCCGCCATTTCATAAAGATCCATTTGATCGTATTTTGATTGCGCAGGCAATGGCGGAAGGATTAACGCTGCTTAGCTCGGATGAAGTTGTATCTCAATACTCGCCTGTGATATATATAAAAAAGGAGTAACCTATGCTAAAAATAACTTTTCTTGGAGCGGGAAGCACGGTTTTCGCAAGAAGTGTGCTTGGAGACTGCATGTCAAGCGAAGCGCTGCGTGACTGCGAGATCGCCCTTTATGACATTGACGCGCAGCGTTTAAAAGAAAGTGAAAAAATACTGACCGCAATCAATAAGGGAAAAGGCGGCTATTCAATAATTACAACTTACACCGGCCTTGAAAACCTTGAAAAAGCTTTAAAAGGCGCTTATTTTGCAGTTAACGCGATTCAGGTCGGCGGCTACGACCCTGCGACAATCGCGGATTTTGAAATACCCAAAAAGTACGGACTGCGCCAGACAATAGGCGACACGCTTGGTATCGGCGGAATAATGCGCGCGCTTCGTACAATTCCTGTAATGGAACATTTCGCGCGTGCGATGGAAAAAGTCTGCCCGGATGCCTGGCTATTAAATTATACAAACCCGATGTCAATGTTAACAGGTTTTATGTTAACCCATACGGGCGTAAAAACTGTCGGGCTTTGTCACAGCGTGCAGGTTTGCTCTCAACATCTTTTAGAATCTCTTGGAATGGCGGATAAGCTTGAAGGGCGAAAGGAACTGATCGCCGGCATCAATCACATGGGATGGCTTTTGGATATCCGCGATAAAAATAATATCGATCTGTATCCAGAAATTAAAAAAAGAGCGAAGGAAAAAAACGCAAAAGAAAAACACTGGGACATGGTACGCTATGATTATATCGATAAGCTTGGATATTACTGCACAGAATCAAGCGAGCATAACGCTGAGTACAATCCCTTTTATATCAAATCAAAATACCCTGACCTTATAAGCCGTTTTAATATACCGTTAGATGAATATCCGCGCCGCTGCATCGAACAAATCGAAGGCTGGAAATCCGAATTTGAAAGTCTATCAAAATCCGATACTCTGGAACACAAAAGGTCGCACGAATACGCTTCATACATAATGGAATCGATTGTTACGGGAAATCCGTACAAAATTGGCGGCAATGTTTTAAACCGCGGCAGCATTGAAAACCTGCCCTACGAAGCGTGTGTCGAAGTTCCCTGTTTAGTTGACAATTCCGGCATCAGGGCGTGTTACGCAGGGAAGCTGCCTGTTCATCTTGCCGCGATGAACATGACGCACATCAATGTTCATTTAATCACTATCGAGGCTGCGCATACAAAAAAACGCGACCATATTTATCACGCCGCCATGCTTGAGCCTCACACCGCCGCGGAACTTTCCCTTGACGACATCAAAAAAATGACAGACGAGCTTTTAGAAGCCCATAAAAAATGGCTGCCTGAGTATAAATAGCTTTTGTATTCGTTACGCGTATTTCAGTTTAATTGGATTTTTTATCGATAGANTCAAGGACAATCTGGGAAAGACGNCTGAAATGCTGCGGAAGAAATACCGAGTCAGGGCCGTTGTAATAGGAAAGCACGTCGTTTAGTCCTTCGCGCGCCTGTTCGTATTTATTCTGCTTATAATGAATAAACGCTATATGATATTTTGATGTAATNATNANATCGACATTATTCGGATTCCGTTCGCCNAGGGCATTATAGTATTGTATCGCTACACTATACCGGTTTCTGTCCATCGCTTCGTTTGCTCTCTGTATCATCTCCGCAGGCGACATATCTTCCCTGATGTTTACAGTTGATCCGCAGGACGGAAGGAAAAAAATCACCGCTAAAACTGTCAAAATAATTAATACAGATTTTTTTATCATTGCCATAGTATATATATAACCCCAAATAATGTAAAGCGTAACACCTTCGTAATTGACAACCGGGGTCAAAAGTGCATAATAATCCCATGAACGCAGGAATTATCGGCGCAACAGGTTATGCGGGAGCGGAACTTACAAGGCTCCTTTCCGGGCACCCGAATATTGATAAATTAACGCTTTCTTCCGTAAGTTATGAAGGCGAAAATATACAGGATATCTATCCGGCCTTTTTGGGCAGGATTTCAAATCCGCTTGTAAAAGCTGAAGACGTTATAGCTTCTTCCAATGTGGTTTTTTCAGCTCTTCCCCACGCGGCCGGAGAACAATACGCGGCTGCCTGCATGGAAAAGGGGATACACTTTATAGACCTTTCGGCGGATTTTCGCTTTGACGATGATGAAAAAACTTATGAAGCGTGGTACGGAAAAAAATACCAGTTTCCCGAATTGCATAATAAATCGATATACGGCCTTCCTGAACTTAACAGGCAGAAAATCAAGGAAGCCGCCGCCGCAGGAGCGGTGATAATCGGGAACCCGGGCTGTTATCCGACAGGCGCGTCTTTGGGTGTGTATCCGGCTCTTTGCAGCGCTGAGCAGCCGCTTGCAGGTAAGGCTTTTAATCCATACAGACGGCAAACAGAGTGCACAGGACCTATTATTATCGACGCGGTGTCGGGCACCACAGGCGGCGGAAGAGAGCCGTCAAGGTCTTTTCATTACAGCGAATGCGCCGATTCTGTCGCGCCGTACAAGGTAGCAAGCCACAGACATTCGCCTGAAATATCGCGCAATTTACTGGTAATGGCGGCGAAAGGGAATGCACCGCCGCCACAGGTGATTTTTACGCCGCACCTTGCCCCGATGAATAGAGGGATACTAAGCACCATTTATATTCCGTTATCGGAAAAGTGGCGCGTCAGCAAAGCTGACGAAGTAGTACCATCTGAAGTAACGGGGCTTCCGTCAAAGGAAATCGAAGAAAAAACGAATGTTATCCGCAAGCTTTACGATGATTTTTACAAGAACGAACCGTTTATCCGCGTACTGCCTTCCGGTGTCATAGCTTCAACCAGCCGCGTGCGCCATTCAAATTTTTGCGATATTTCCGTTCATGTCGATATAAACGGCTCAACATTAATTGTTGTTACCGCGATTGACAACATGATTAAGGGTGCGGCAGGACAGGCGATACAGGATATGAACATACTTTTCGGCTTTGAAGAAACGTCCGGCTTAAAAATGATACCGATGCTGTTTTAGGAAAAATAGTAAAAGACAAAATCACACGGGGGCATAAAGTTACTATGAAAAAAATATCAGGCGGCGTCTGCGCGCCTAATGGTTTTCTTGCNGGCGGCATAAGATGTGGCATAAAAGCAAACGCGCAAAAAAAAGACCTTGCGTTAATTTTTTCAAAAAAACCCTGCGCNGCCGCCGCGGTNTTTACGCAAAATAAAGTAAAAGCTGCAAGCGTGCTTGTAAGCCGGGAAAATATTAAATCAGGAAAACTGCAGGCTGTTATCGCGAATTCAGGGAACGCGAA
>WQTB01000181.1 GCA_009786495.1 Treponema sp. | reverse complement strand
AACTTCTTACAAAACTTACTTCCGATATTCAGGCAATCAGCAATTGCGCAATACAAATAATCCGCAATATGATCGGCGGAATCGCTTCCGCGTTATTAGCCGTAACAATGATGTTTTTATTAAACTGGAAAATGGCTTTGATTATGCTTGTATTTACTCCGTTATTAATGATCGTTATGGGAATATTTACGCCTTTTATGCAAAAAGCAAGCGCAAAAGACAAGAGGAACGATGAGATAACGCGAAGTTTGATGCAGGAAAACCTCAGTAGAATAATGCTGATTAAAACATATTTTTTACAGCTAAAAGTGATATTAAAAACAAAATTAACTTACGCAAATAAATTAAAAAGCGGAATGAACCTGGGCAAGTGGGAAGGACTTGTAGTTTTTTTCGGTGAAATGATCGCAAATCTGATGTTCATGGGGGGAATTGGAATCGGCGCATATTTTGTACTAAACGGCGAAGTTACTATCGGAAGCCTTATTGCGATAATTCAACTTTTGAATTATGTGGTAAATCCCGTAGCGAATTTCGCAGGAACAATCGCGCAGATAGGCCAGGCAACAGCTTCTTCAAACAGAATCGGAACTCTTTACGATCTTCCCGCGGACTTAGAAGCCGTATCTGTTAATCCTGTAGACGCGCTTGAGCTGACAGCGGAAAACCTTAATTTTTCATATAACAGTTCAGATGAAAATAAAGAAAATGTTCTTGAGAATGTCAGCATAACAATTAAAAAAGGAAATATTACAGGACTCGCCGGGAAAAGCGGAAGCGGTAAAAGCACATTATTAAAACTTCTAATAGGGTTGTATACGCCCGGACAGGGAAAAATAGAATTAAAGCACGCAAACGGCGTTCTGAGCGGAGAGGAAATTATGCCGCAAATCGCTTATGTGCCGCCTGCTGATTATCTTTTTTCAGGCACAGTAACAGAAAACATTATAATGTCAGATAACGAGCCGCGCGTGAATGACATGAAAAGCGCAGCCTCAGGCGCGAACATTCTGGATTTTATCGAATCATTGCCTGAAAAATTTAATTCTGTAATCGGCGAAAGCGGCGGCACAGTTTCAAGCGGACAGGCGCAGCGGCTTGCCATCGCAAGAGCGATTTACAAACATTCACCTGTTATTGTTTTTGATGAACCCACAGCAAACCTTGACGCTGATTCAATTGAAAAATTCCAGTCGGCAGTCAGATTCCTCGCCAAAGATAAAATCTGCATAATTGTAACGCACGATAATTCCACGATAAATATCTGCGACAAAGTTTATATAATTGAAAACAAGCAGGTACGAGAAAAACAAAGCGATGAAAGACTGGACATTGGCAGCGATAGAAACTAAATTCCTGTAAACCTCTATTGAAGAAATCCTCGTTTTATGCTAGCTTTATGCTCTGTATCAGGAGAGATGACCGAGCGGCCGAAGGTGTACGATTGGAAGTCGTATGTACCCGGAAGGGTACCGAGGGTTCAAATCCCTCTCTCTCCGTAGGAGTTATCATGGAAGAACAGGTAAAAGCGGCTTTGGAAAATGTACGGCCTTCATTGCAGGCTGACGGCGGCGATGTGGAATTTGTGTCTGTTAACGCGGACGGCGTTGTATCAGTTAAACTTACAGGCGCGTGCGGACATTGCCCGATGTCGCAGATGACTTTAAAAATGGGAATCGAAAATTATCTAAAAAAAGAAATACCCCAGGTTAAGGAAGTTGTCGGCGTCTAGTTCAGGCGATTCCTGGCTGCCAGTCTGCCGCCGCGATATGGACGAACGCGGTTGGGATGAATGCGATTTCATTTTTGTTTCAGGCGACGCTTATGTTGATCATCCTTCGTTTGCGGCGGCTATTATCGGTCGCACGCTGGAAGATAACGGTTACCGCACCGGCATAATTCCGCAGCCGGACTTTAAAGACCCGTCGTCATACACTGTCCTTGGACGGCCGCGCTTTGGCTTTCTTGCAGGCGCGGGCAGCATGGATTCAATGGTTGCGCATTACACTGCCGCAAAACGAAAACGCTCCGATGACGCGTACTCACCCGGCGGCAAAAGCGGGATACGTCCTGACCGCGCTACGCTTGTATATGTCGAAGGTATCAGGCGCGCTTACAAAAATGCCGCTGTAATCATCGGCGGTATCGAAGCGAGCCTGCGCCGTTTCGCTCACTACGATTACTGGTCGGACACAGTGCGCAGATCGATCCTGCTCGATTCAAAAGCTGACATTCTAGTTTATGGAATGGGCGAAAAACCGATACTGGAAATCGCGCGCCGCCTTGCGTCAGGTGAAAATATTGATGATATACGCAATGTGCGCGGAACATGCGTGCGCGTTCACGGAAAGGCGGAAGACATTTTTAATGAGACATCGCAATGGAAAAACGCTGTCTTTCTGCCGCGCTATGAAAAAGTAAATGAAAAGGATGAAGCATCGTTGCGCGCATACGCCGAGCATTTCATGATTCAAAAACAAAACGCTGATCCCTTAAGCGCAAAACCGTTAGCTGAAGAATACGACAGCAGCCGGTTTGTAATTCAAAATCCGCCTGCTCTTCCCGTTACTTCGCAGGAAATGGATCATATATACGAACTTCCATTCACAAGAAAAGCGCACCCTGTCTATGATAAAGCAGGCGGCATTCCCGCGTTAAAAGAAATTTCATTTTCGCTTGTTTCAAGCCGCGGGTGTTTCGGCGGCTGTTCCTTCTGCGCAATTACGAATCATCAGGGACGAGCAATTACAGGGCGAAGCAAAGAAAGCCTTGTCCGCGAAGCGAAAAACCTTACGCGTCATGAAGATTTTAAAAGCTATATTCACGACGCTGGCGGACCTACGGCGAACTTTTTCCGCCCGGTTTGCGAAAAACAAAAACGCGGCGGCTTTTGTACACACCGCGAATGTTTGTACCCTGCCCCATGCCCGCATTTAAAAGCGGATCATCTTGAGTACCTTAAAGCACTGGAAGCGCTGCGAAAAATCCCTGGTATAAAAAAAGTTTTTATCAGGTCAGGAATACGTTTCGATTTTATTCAGCATGACAAAAAACGCGGCGGAGAATTCTTTGAAACCCTGTGCCGTTATCATGTAAGCGGACAATTAAAGGTTGCACCGGAACATATAAGCGCCAATGTACTCGACGCGATGGGAAAAAGCTCATCACATGGAAGCGGCGCATCATTCGGAAGTGATGCTTCCGGTTACGAGCAGTTCAGAAAAGATTTTACCGCTTTAAATAAAAAACTGGGATTAAAACAATATCTTTTACCGTATTTTATCTGTGCGCATCCGGGCGCGGGAATGAAGGAAGCAAAAGAGCTTGCGCAATATCTAAAAAAAACCGGATTTAAACCTGAGCAGACGCAGGAGTTTTACCCAACGCCGGGAACATTATCAACTGTAATGTACCATACAGGTTTAGACCCGCGCACAATGAATCCAATATACGCCGCAAAAGGCGCCAAAGAACGCAGAGCGCAGAAGAATTTAATCAGCGGAACGCATTAAAAAAAAATTAACTAAATGCAGACAGGGAAAGCTGCAAATAAGAAATTTATATAAATTATTCAGATTATCACCTAAAGCAGGTCATCATAACTGATTTAACGTTACAGGTAACTGACGTTTTGCCAGCCCGAATAAGGGCTTGCGTAGTAAGACCAGGGCTGGCAAAATGTGGTGGAGCAAAATACCGCAGAGGGCATAGCCCGAACGGTGTTTTGCGGAACCCGAACCGCCCGAACAGGGCGGTGAGCAGTTACCGTTTGTTAGACGAAGTAATATTTGCTTTATTCATTGTACACATTATTATTCCAACTTTAA
>WQTB01000180.1 GCA_009786495.1 Treponema sp. | reverse complement strand
CTTTATTTTGAGCAAAACGATAAAACTTCAGGAATGAACGGAACCGAAGACTGCCGCTTCCTGCGCGCGGCAAAAAACCGGTTTGGCTCCATCGATGAAATCGGCATCTTCACAATGGGCGGACAGGGACTTTCCCAGGTTGAAGACACAGGCCGGATGTTTTTGGTCCGGCGCGGAACAGATAACAATATATCAACATTACCGCCCGGCGTAGCGACTGCCGCGATACTGGAAGGCTCAAGAACGATCCTTGTTGAAATTCAAGCGCTTTGCATTCCTGCCAAAGGCACGATTAGCCGCGTTTTTTCAGATAAGATTGATTCAGGCAGGGTCTCCCGAATTTCAGCCGCGTTGGAAAAACATCTGGGTTTAAGGCTTTCGGATCAGGATTTATATGTAAACGCGGCAGGCGGCATCCGGGTAACAGAAGTAGGCGTCGAGCTTGCNCTTGCTTTCGCTCTTTATTCCGCAAGAACAGGACTTGCATTGCCTGCCGATCTTGTAATCGCAGGTGAATTATCCCTGACAGGGGAAATCCGCCCGATACGCCGGCTTTCAGGGCGCGTAAAAACAGCGTTAAATCTNGGCTTTGGGTCTTTTCTGGGCCCTGCCGAATCGGAGCAGACGAAGGGATTAANATCGGNTTCTGATATAAAATCCGCGATAAAAATAATTTTTGGCGGAAAACNATTAAAAGAAAATAATTAATGGCAAAAATTTAACAGTTTATGACAAAATTTATAAAGGGGCTTGACAATAGTTATATATCAGCATATATTATCGATAATTGGGTTTATTTTAGTTTTGTGTAATGATTTTTTTTGCGGATTTAGGAAAAAACCGCGTGGCTTAGAGATTAGTTCTTTTCTAGGAAACCAGTTTCACTGGGCGGTCCAACGTCGTTGGACAATTCACTTCGTCAATGCAGGCTTGCCGCTTTTTTCCCCAAATAACTTGCATCTATTTTCTCATGATAACGGACAGAATGTCTTTTATCATGGAAGATGAGTCGTCCGCTTTAGCGGACGTGAATACTTGGACGTAAGTCCATCAGACTAGTGCATTTATGCACAAAATCTGCGGCGTGCCCGGACGCAGTCGCAAACTAACGCTGAAAGCGTTGCGCTAAGAGCGTTTCGCTTTTAGCATGCGTTGAAAAACGTTTGTTTGTTCCGGCGAAGGAATTTTCTCAATGGCGAAGAAATTGTATGTCGGTAACCTATCCTACAACACCACCGAAGATGGTCTTAAGACCCTTTTTTCACAATTTGGCAGCGTTGCATCGTCAAAAATCATTTTCGATCGTGAGACCGGCAACTCCAAAGGTTTCGGATTTATCGAAATGGGGAGCGATGAAGAAGCAGCAGCGGCTATCACAGGGACGAACGGCCGTGAGTTTGAAGGACGCCAGCTGCGCGTAAACGAGGCGATGGATAAACCGCGCCGTGAACGCGGAGGCGGCGGCGGAAACTGGTAATTAATACATAAAACCGGTTATCTGCTAAGGCGCTTAAATAAGCGCACACCGGCGCACTTTACAACAAAAGGAGTAAAAGTGCGCCGTTTTTTTATTTTCCCGTCTGCAAAAAATATTTAAAAAAGTTATGTTCACTTTTTCGTTCTTTTTATTTCCGCGTCTGTGTGCTGTTTTTCAAGTTCGTTCATTATAGCGTCGGCGACAGCCTGTTTCTTGTCTTCATCGTCAGACGCTTCCGCTATCACTTTTTCGCGGAATTTCGCGCAGTCAGTTACAGGGCTTACCGTTACGCGAATAATATCCTTGCTGACAATATCGTTCATCATATCGGTCTGCTGAACGTGCAGAATTTCGCCGTTTAGCGATACAAAGCACATATAATCAAATGAGCGGATNTACGAATCAATTTCGCGTACGCCTTTCTTTGAGTCAGGCTCCCAGGGGCGGTAACGGGTTCCGGACGGAAACACAAGAACAAGATGACCTTTATATTTATGCCTGATTAAAGATTTCATCGCNGCGCGGTTAATTGTATTGGCGCGGTTNATTTCGTCCTTGTCTTTTTCAGGATCCATCGATTGTACCGATCTGCTTGGATAAATAACAATTTTTGTATAAGCTCCGGTAAATGCCGCAACCACAGGATTGTCTTCGTTTAATTTGATGCCGCCGATTGCGATTAACGAATCGCTGATATCCTGACCGCGGCTTCCCGCTTTTCGCGCCATATACGAAACAATTGAAAGATCAAGATTACTGTAATGTTCAACAAGCAGCAAACAGGCTTTTCCGGATTCAGCTTTTTCCAGCAATTCCAAAAGATTTTCATAGCCGTCAAGGCCGCTTCCGGGAAGAACCAGATATTCTACCATTTCATCAAGAATGGAAAGAACATTATGATCTCCTTCTTGATAAACATTATTTTCTGTGACGACTGTCGGCGCTTTGGATACCTTTATCACTCTTTTAATTTGATCGCCGAAAACAGTTGTTAATGTGTCCATCATCATTCTCCAGTTTTGATTAGCTCGATTATTACCCTGCAGGCGGAACACATCTCGTCCACGCTGATCCATTCAAGCCGGCTGTGAAAATTACGTCCGCCNGTAAAAATNTTCGGAGTCGGTATNCCAAGCTCGGTCAGCCGGGAACCGTCTGTTCCGCCGCGTATGGGCTTTAAACGCCATTCGATTCCCGCGTTATCCATTGCTNGTTTTAACCGGTTCANTACNGCAGGGTTTTCATCNATCTTCANNTTCATATTGTAATATTGCGGCGTTGTCTTAACAATTACCTTTCCNCCGGGAAATTGAGCTTCAACCGNGGCGGCAAATGCACCTAACGCAGAAACGCGGCGTTCCATTCCGGCGCTGTCAAAATCGCGGAGAAANACTTCAAGCGAAGCCTTTTCCAAATCGCCAGATATTTCAAGCGGACAATAATAGCCGAAATAGCCGTCTGTGGCTTCCGGGCTTTCATTGCGCGGAAGAAGCGTTGCGTATGTTGACGCCATAAGCGAAGCGTTGACAAGAACGCCCCTTGCTTTTCCAAGATGAATCACTTTACCGTGAAATTCAATGTCCGCTTTCCACGCATTAAAACACTCAATTTCAATTTCACCTTCAGGGCCGCCGTCTACCGTGTAACAATAAACAGATTTAATTTTATCCGCAGGAAATTCGGGAAGCCCTTTGCCTGTTTCTTCATCAGGCGTAAAAATGATCTCGACTTCGCCATGTGAAATTTGCGGATTGGAAATAAAGTATTCAACAGCCGCCATAATTTCCGCGATTCCTGCCTTGTTATCGGCGCCAAGTAAAGTTGTTCCGTCGGTGTGAATAATCGCTTTCCCTTTTTGTCTGCCAAGATCTTCATCTTCCGCAGGATCAAGNGATATACCGCCCGCAAGCCTGATTGCCTCGCCGCTNTAGCAGGTCACAAGCTGCGGNTTAACATCCTTTCCTGAAACATCGCCCGCTGTATCAAGATGAGCCAGAAATCCGATGCACGGCATACTTTCCTTTCCGGGGCTTGCGGGCAGACNGGCTATCACATAACAGCTGTCTGTCAGTTTTACGTCATTTAAACCAAGCTTTNTAAGTTCGCCGTAAATGGCTTTTGCCAGNTCCATCTGACCCGGCGTTGAAGGAGTTTTATCGATATGACGATTGCTTTCCGTATCGTAACGGACATAGTTCATAAATCGCGGCACGATAAGGTTTTCAAGTTGTTTGTTGTTCATGAAAATGATTATAACAGATTTCAGGAAACAACACAGCATGGGATATTTCATACTTTTTGAGTAGATATATAAATTAATAATGGTTAATAATTCTAGTGACTTTATCGACTATTTCCTGTCTTTGCA
>WQTB01000179.1 GCA_009786495.1 Treponema sp. | reverse complement strand
ACAGGCGTTTACATGGGCTGGAAGAATCAAATCACTTTAATAAACGCGCAAACCGGCAGGGAAGAGCCGCTTGCAAATCTCGCGGAACCAAACACAGGAGCCGAACACATGCACCCTTCTTTTAACCGCAAAGGAGACGTTGTGCTTTTTAATTCACCTATCGAAAAAGGCTTTTGCAATGTCTGCGCGATAGAGCTTGATCAGGTGAATAAGCCGTAAATATTTAAATTGGATTTATATCTCAGGCGCGTTTTTAAGAAGATAATCTTCCGCTTCCCTGTTCCACAGCCCCTGACTGCGGGCGCAGATTTCAGCTAACTTTTCGTAAAACGGATTTGTTTTTCCAAGCTCTGCGAAGTTATCAATGGCTGTAAGCTCAAGATTTTTATGCGTATAAATAAGTTTTTTGCCGCCCGGGATTTTATCAAGATCGATTGTCGCGGCGGAGACTGCGTTAAGCCCGCCTATGTGCGTGATCATAAAAGCGGGATTTAATTCGCCTTTTGCCATCATTATAAGCGATTCTTTCATGTCGTCNGTNTTTCCGCCGGATGTGCCTACGATGTGGTGCGATTCATAATGCACATTGTAAAAATTGAACACGGCGGAAAACTCAGGATCAACCGGACCNGCNAAAAAGTTNAAGCAGCCGTCGCGGCCNAGGAGTTTGTCTCCAAGTTCCAAAACGGGTTTTACGGGAGCGAATACAAAAACATCGTCGAATAATTTTCCGCCGTTAAGTGACATTAAATGACCTGCAGGGTCGGCTAAATCCTTTGTGTTTGCGTAAATCAGTTCGACGCCGTTTTTCTTCGCTTCGCCGGGAGACAAAAGCGAGGCCGCGCGTTCAAGGCGTTTATTGTCAATATCGGTTACGATTAAACGCGACGGCTTTATCGGGTTGTGAACGGCGTAGTCGATTGCGCCTAACCCCATCGGGCCGACTCCGGCAAGGAGAGCCATTGTGCCGCCCTGCGCGATTCCCATCGAATGAACGTAGCTGCCGGCTTTAGTGTGGTACTGCGCGTGAAAAGCGCCGATTATGCAGGAGACAGGCTCCGAAAGCGATCCCATAAAAAAATTGTCGCCCTGATAATCAAGAAGGCAGTTCATTTCCATAACTTCTTTCGGGATGATTACATAAGTGGCGTCTCCGCCGATATACTCATATGAATAACCGGGAGCCCATAAAGTCGCCTGTCCTTTTTCATCAGGATAATTAAGCGCCGTCTGAATCGTGAACTTTTGCCCTGGTTTAAATTTGTCTTTCCATTTGCTNCCGATCTGCTCAAGGGTTCCGCAGAACTCATGTCCTATAACNGGCNGGTTTTTATTTAAATCGTGGCGCACGCGTTTATGCTTTGCGCCCTGCGAAGCAAGTTTGTGACTCGACATGCAGATCGAATCGGATATTACTTTCGCGAGTATTTCGTCGTCTTTAATCTGCGGAAGATCAAATTCATCAAGGCGGAGATCGTTTTCNCCGTATAAACGCACGGCTTTAGTTTTCATTATTTCCTTTTTAATAGAACGTCTTTTTCATATTGATTCACATCCAAAAGCCACGACGACCCTTGCGGAACATTATCTTCAATGCATAATTTATCCCAGACCGCGCCGAAGGGAAGCGTTTTAAATTCTTCCATAAGCGCGAGCCTTTCGTGATACTTTCCGTTTTTTTCCGCGCCTGTTAAAAGTTTTACAGGTTCCAAAAGCGCTTCCAAAAGGCCTTTTCTGATCGATCTTGATCCTATTGTCCATGCTGCGATCCTGTTTATGGAAGCGTCAAAGAAATCAAGAGCTATATCGACCTTATCAAGACATTTCTGCCTTGCGATTTCGCGGCAGGTGTCCCTTAGTTCATCCGAATAAATGGCGACATGATCCGAATCCCATCTTATGCCGCGGCTGAAATGGATTAAAAGGCGCGGGATGAATAAAAGAGCGGAAGAAATTTTATCCGCAAGCGCTTCAGTCGGATGAAAGTGCCCGGCGTCAAGGCAAAGGCTTATTTGTTTCTTCGCGGTATAACCCATGTAAAACTCGTGGGAACCTACGACGTATGATTCGCTTCCTATTCCGAAAAGTTTTGATTCAACCGCGTCCGTGATTGTTTTACTGTCGTATTTNACTGATAGAATTTCGTCTAACGCGTCGTTCAGCCTCTGCCTNGGCGAAANNCTGTCCGCGGGAAGGTCTTTGCTTCCGTCGGGAACCCAGATATTGTTTACGCACGGGCTTCCCTGATTCGCTCCAATCGCCGACGCAATTTTCCGCGAAGCCTTGCAGTGCCTGATCCAGAAACCGCGAATTTCAGGATTCGCGCTTGAAAGCGTGTACCCTGTGTCCGCCATAGGATGAGCGAAAAAGCTTGGGTTAAAATCAAGATGGATTTTATTTTTTTTGGACCATGCCATCCATTTNTTAAAATGTTCCGGTTCAAGTTCGTCACGCGAAACTTTTTTGCCGTCTGTTTCAGCGTAAAGGGTGTGAAGGTTAAATCTTTTTTTGCCGGGTATTAAAGNGAACGCGAACTCAGCGTCNGCGCGGAGCTCATCGCCCGATCTTGCGCGGCCCGGGTAATTTCCCGTTGCCATTATACCTCCGCCCGAGCCTGAGCTTCCTTCAAANCCGATTACGTCATCTCCCTGCCAGCAATGAATGGAAACCGGCACATCCAAAGCGGCGCGTATCGCCTTGTCAGTGTTAATTCCGTAAGCCGCGTAAGACGCTTTCGCAAGTTCATAAGCTTTTTGCGCGGAAGAGACATCAGATTTTTCACTGGATTTCATAAGTTCCTTCCTGTATTAAGTTGTGGAAACGCTGGAGCGGAAACGCTCAACTTCCCAGTTGTTGATAAAATCAATTTTGTCCTGCGACATAAAAAGCGGCCCCTGGAAATTTTCGCAGTAGACTGCAACCTTTACGGTGTCTTTAAAAAGATCGCACGCGAAACACGCCGCTTTTTCCGTTGCCGCCGCGCTGAAAACGCCAAGGTCTTTTACCGCGACTATTTTCGGATTTCTGTTTGTTTTTTTTATGCGGTTATTCCATTCGTCTTTTAATAAAACGGTATCTTTCGCCGCGGTAAAAAGCGGATCGCTTCCCGAATAAACGATATGATCCGGAGTAAACGCGGAGGATACAGGGTAGAATGCTTTTTGATCTTTTAAAAAATTTAAGATCGCGCTGCTTTGCATAAAACATGACGAGCCCGCAAGAGCGGAAAGCATATCGAGTATCTCTTTTATTTCGCTTCTAACCGAAGATCCGCCGTTTGTTTTTCCCGCGAAAATTCTTGTTTCATCTGAAAAATCAGGATGTTTTTTTACCCTTGCGCCTATTTTTGCCATTACTTCTTCGTATATTTTCTTTATTCCGTCTGCTGTGTCAGCGCCTGCAAATATGCCGTGGTTCTGTAGTAGTATTACTGGAGCGTATTTTTGATGCTTTTTAAAGTATTCTGCGGACTCAAGCTTTACAAGGCGTGAAAGGATATATCCCGGGTTTGTGGAAGGAATCCACAAGACTTCATTGATGCCGAAAATTTCCCTTGCGGCTTCTTCACCGCTTTGTGAACAGCAAAGGCCGTTTACAAGAGCCGGATGCAAATGGACGATAAAAGCATAAGGAATGATGTCGTGCAGCAATGCCTCGACGCTTGGCCTTTTTTGGCCTTCTCCCTCTTTTCTTGCCGCCATAAGGTCCTGTAAAACCTCTTTTTCTCTTTCATCGCTTGAATCGGAATATGATTTTTTCCAGATGTTACTTAGGGTTTTCCTGTCCATTTTTACGAAGGAATCTTCCGTAGCCTGCGCAAGGGAAGTTCCTGACGCTTTTACGTAGAG
>WQTB01000178.1 GCA_009786495.1 Treponema sp. | reverse complement strand
ACAAACGTAATTACAGGAATACTGTTAATAACCAGAACATCATCAATGCTGATTCCGAAAATTTTCAGAACAGAATAAACTGTTTCGATATACGCCACAATTATTCCGAAGATAATAAGCATCCACGCAGTATCCCTGATTTTCGGCCATAAAAAAATCGCCAGAAAAGCCGCTACGGCTCCAAGAATCAGCTGACTGGAAATATAAATTGTCTGCCCTGCGTCCATACAGGTAAGTATCTGATCAATAATGAAAAAATTCAAGCCTATGGAATATTTGATTTATTTAAAAATTCATTGCCATGTGTTATAATTCAAACCGGAGTAANGCGGGGAATGATCGATGAAATAAAAAACTACGAATTTAACCACACAACCCTTGACGCTGCGCCTATCGGCGTTACCATTTTTGATGAATCCATGGAAATAGTCGAATGTAATGAAGCGATTCTAAAATTATTAGGAGCGACTAAACAATATTATAAGGAAAATTTTTTTAAACTGTCCCCCATGATACAGCCTAACGGAGATGATTCGCGGGAAAAAGCGTCCGAAATATTAAAACGGGCGCTTAACGGCGAAAATCTGACCTTTGAATGGACGCATTTATCCGGCACAGGCGAGTTAATTCCTTTTGAAATTACAATGACGCGCACAAAATATAACGGAAAGTATATGGGGCTGTGTTATCAATATGACCTTCGCCATATAAGACATATGACAGATGAATTAAAAATCCAAAGCGATCTTTTAAAAGTGCGCCTTGAGCAGCAGGAACTAATTTCAGAAATATCAAGGCGCTTTGTTTCTTCTGACAATTCGCAGATGCTTGTGAATGAAGCGATTGCCAAACTAGGGCGGTATTATAAAGTATCAAACGTAATTATTTTCAGCCACGATTATAAAAGCGGCATAGCGACGCTTGTTTATTTCTGGTCGACATACGGCCTGAAGCCGGACAGGATAAAGATTGATACTGACGGTTTAATAAAAGACAGTTTTCCCGAAAGGCTTTATAACATCACATCGGTTCCGATTCTTTCAAGTACGGATACATCGGCAAGCAGCCATACGCTTTTTAAGATATTAAACGACGATGGCGTAAACGCGTTTATCTGCGCGCCGCTTTATGTAGAAGGCAACCTGTGGGGAATGATCGCGGTAGAGCAATGTCACTCAACGCGCCAATGGACAGACAGCGAAAAAAGTTTTATCGCGATGGCGGCAAGCACCATCGCCAGCGCCATCACTCTGGACATTTATAACACAAGGCTTAAAGACGCGGTGACAAAAGTTACAGCTGCCAGCAAGGCCAAGAGCGAATTCCTGTCCAACATGAGCCATGAAATGCGCACGCCGATGAACGCCATTATCAATATGACAGTGATAGCGAAAAACACTTCAGATTTGGAAAGAAAAAATTACGCGCTGGAAAAAATCGGAGACGCGTCAACTCACCTTTTGGGAGTTATAAACGACATTCTTGATATGTCAAAAATTGAAGCAAATAAATTCGAACTTGTTCCCGTAACGTTTAATTTTGAAAAAATGATTAACCGCGTTGTGAATGTCGTTAACTTCCGCGTGGAGGAAAAACACCAGATACTATCAGTACAAATTGACAAAAATATTCCCGGCTTTTTATTCGGCGACGATCAGAGAATTTCGCAGGTAATAACAAATCTTTTGGGAAACTCAATAAAGTTTACTCCCGAAAACGGCGTTATCAGCCTTAACGCGGAATTTATCTGCGAAGAAGAAAGTTTCTGCACATTAAAAATCAGCGTAACGGATACGGGAATCGGAATAAGCAAAGATCAGCAAAAGAATCTTTTTCAGTCTTTTCAGCAGGCGGAGACAAGCACAGCCCGCACTTACGGCGGCACGGGACTTGGGCTTTCAATTTCCAAAAGTTTTGTAGAAATGATGGGCGGAAATATCTGGGTTGAATCAACATACGGCAAAGGATCAACTTTCGCGTTTACAATCAAGGTTGAGCGCGGCANGGAAANCGAAGAGCTGCAGGACGCGCAGAAGCCGCAAGCCGCGGAAGACAACGATTTTACGGGACATAGAATTCTGCTTGTCGAAGATATGGAAATAAACCGCGAAATCGTACTGATGCTGCTGGAATCGACAAACATAGAAATTGAATGCGCCGTTAATGGAATACAGGCAGTGGAAATGTACATTGAAAAGCCGGGAAGATACGAAATGATTCTTATGGATATTCACATGCCTGGAATGGACGGTTATGAAGCAACGCGGCAAATACGCGGCATTGAACAAAAAAGCGGCGAAGAACGGCATACGCCGGTAATCGCGATGACAGCTAACGTTTTTAAGGAAGATATAAAACACTGTCTGGACGCCGGAATGGATGATCATATAGGCAAGCCGCTGGATTTGGAAGTTGTTCTGGGAAAACTGCGGCATTACATTCAAAAAACTTAAAAAAAATCAAACTGCTTCGAATTGTTTTACGGCATAGGCAACCGCGTTTTTAAGATCGTCAAGGTTTTTGCGTTTTAACACAACAAGCTGGAAAATAGCGGCTTCGACAAAACCATAAAGAAAATTATACGCCGTTTTAAGATTTACTTTTTTCAGCTCTCCCGCCTTTACGCCGTTAATAATTACTGACGAAAAAATATGCCGCAGTTTTACTGTTCTTCTTCGCACGCGTTCTTCAGGATTGGCATCGCCTTTTGAAATATGTAATAAATAATCAAGAACAACGGAAAGCAGCTGCCGGTTTTTTTCCAGCAAATCAAAAATGGATAAAAGAATCTTGTTGATTTTATCGGTTGTCTTCATTGCCGCGTCGTCCCGAATCGCGTTCAGATTTTTTTCGGCGCTTAATAAAAGTTGTTTTATGCTGTAGGTAAAAATTTCTCTTTTGTTTTTAAAATAGAGATACAGAATGGTTCGCGTAATTCCGCATTTGTCTGCGATTTTCTGGAAAGTCGCGGCTTCAAATCCGTCGTCCATAAAAACAGTAAGGGCTTTTTCCAGGATTTTTTCGCGCCTTTTATCATGTTCAACAGTGACTGCCATATTTAAAACCTCTTTTTATTATTATAAACCAGTTTGTTTCAAGATACCTCATATTGATAAAAATAGGAAGGAATCGCGCCGTTGCTTATTTCCCTGCATGAATCGGCTTTTTTTCCGAAAAAACTTTCAAAGCCGCTGTGATCGGTTATTACAGCCAGCTTCCAGCCGGAAAAACGCGATTGAAGTCCTGCCATTTCGCCGTAAATCCTTTCAGCCGCTGCCTGATCCCCAAGCCGCTTGCCGTATGGCGGATTGGTAACAAGAAAACCGGAAGGCGTATGCGAAGCGGAACCAGCTTCTTCAGCATCGAAAGGAGAGACAGCTTCCTTCATCGGAATGGCTTTTAAATCGATACCTAAGGAGCCGCGGTCTACTGTGCGGATTCCGCGCTGAGGCTCCCTGCCTTCGGCAATATCANGCAGGCGGGCAGCGTTGGAAACTGCGATGGAAACTGAACGCATATCTTCATCGCTGCCTGCAATTCTTACAAGNCGGTTAAAATCAATTTTACCGCGGAATTCATCNCGCACTGTCTGTTCAATTTTTTNGTCGGCGATNAGAAGATCGTCAATCGAAAAATGNCTTCCAAGCCCCGGCGCGATATCCCATGCGTACATCGCCGCTTCGATTAAAATTGTACCGGACCCGCAAAAAGGATCGTATAACGGAAATTTNCGCTTCCAGCCTGATAANAGCAAAATNGAAGCGGCGGTGGTTTCCCGCAGCGGCGCGGCGCCGCCTTCGCTCCGGTAACCCCTTTTAAAAAGCGGCTCCCCGCTTAAATCAACAAGCAGGGAAACAAT
>WQTB01000177.1 GCA_009786495.1 Treponema sp. | reverse complement strand
GACATCATCTTCGTATAAAAAAAGGGACTGCCGAAAAAGGACAGTCCCCAAAAAACCCGCGCCAATGTGCAAAAGGACGAATCCCTGGCGCGAGTCATTTCTAAATTTAAATATAGTTACTTTTTTCCGAAATGGTTCTAGAAAAATCTGTTTCTATACAATAATACCATAAAACTGCCGAGCGGATAGTATCATTTTGGTATCATTTTATTATTTCTGGAACATTCCACATTCACGGGCGGCTTTTGATAAAAATTCAGAACGGTTTTTTGTATTATATTTTTTAAAAATAGCTGTTATTTTCTTTTCGACAGACGCTTCTGTAATAAATAAACGTTCAGCGGCTTCATTGTTCCGCAGTCCTATTAAAATTAACTGCGCTATTTCAATTTCCATCTTTGTAAGTTTATGTTTGACAAAACTTTCGGTTACCGTTAACGGGAATTTTTTAAAGTCATCTTCATCAGACCCGGAATCCTTCTTTAGCATAACGGCAAGCAGTTCGCGCTTTTTATTTTTTTCCGATATACCCAGTTTTTTGTAAATGCCGGACAAGCATGTTTTAACGCGGCTCTCCGACAAAAATAGTCTGTCAGCAATTTCCTTGTTGATAAGCCCCTTCGCCGCAAGCCGCGCGACGGCAAGTTCTTTTATTGACAAGATCGATAACGACTGCTGCGGCCGCAAGTTTTTATTAAGGCGCGTTTTTGCGGAATCAACAAGATTCAAAAAATTCAAAACGCGTATTCTGAACTCGTCAATGTCATATGGTTTTGTAATATAATCGTTTCCTCCGGCTGTAAGCCCCGCCATTATATCAGTGCGCTCTGCCTTCGCAGTTAAAAAAAGAGCGCATACATGGTTATTTGAAGTTTCGCATAACATCCGCAATTCGCTGAGAAAATCAAGACCGCTTCCGTCGGGGAGCATAATGTCAAGAACCGCGAGATCAGGCGTTTTGCGTTTAACGTTCTCGCGCGCNTCGGCGATTGTTTTCGCCGTCATGACNCAGAGNCCTTCTTTTTCAAGCATCCTGCGGTTGATGTCTAGAATTTTGGGATTATCCTCAACAAGCAGCACAGTTTTTTTATCAGGCATTATCCCTCCGTGGAGGATCGTTTTTATCCTGCGCCTCGGCGCCTGACAAAAAAACCGTAACGCTAACGCCTTCGCCCGGTTTACTCACTATATTAATATCTCCGCCGTGGCGCTTAGCGATATAACGGCAGATTGAAAGCCCAAGCCCGCTTCCTCCGCTTTTACCGCCGGCTCCCGGTTCAAAAATATGACGCATAACAGCGGGATCAATACCGGCGCCGTCATCGTTAACCGTAAGTTTTACGCCGCTTCCTTCCTTTTCAATGATCAGTTTAATTGTTTTTCCCTGCGAATGTGTAATAGCGTTCTGAAGCAGATTCCACACAAGCTGGGTAAGAGCGTCAGTGTCGCCGGGTATTATGGGAACGTTTTCCTTTGATATTAATATCGACTTTCCGCTCCGCTTGGCGACAGGCTCCATTAGCCGCACAAGACGTGATACTATTTCATTTATATCAACAAGTTTATTTTCGCGTCTGCCGGTTTCATATGACCCCGAAGCAGTCATCAGAACATTTAACGTTCCATCCGCCAGTTCCGCCAGACGCCTTGCTTCATCGCTTATTGCCGCGAGATCCGCAAGCGTTTGTTCATTAGCGCCGGATTCCTTGATCTGCTCAACGGCAAACTGCGCGTAAACCGACATCACGGTAAGCGGAGTGCGCATTTCGTGGCTCATTCCGGCGAACAGCATGTTTTTCATTACAGCAAATTCTTCAACCTGCTTCCTCGCCGCTTCCAGTTCCGTCTGCCGTTCCTTGTAAAGGCGCAGATGAAACGCCATAGTTATGCCTAGCGCCGCGCTGACAATAATATAGCTGATAATTTTATCGATCAATATATCAGCTTCGGTATTAAAACTGATAATCATACCGGGATTATAATAAGCGAAGATGCAAAGTGAAGTATAAACAACCAATTCAAACACCGTTATAAAGATCATCTTTTTACCTTCGAGCATAAAAACGGTAAACAAAACAGCGAAAATAAAAAAAGACGGCATGCCGCTGTTGTAGCCGCCGGAACTGAAAAAAATCGCCGGAAATAAAATTAAAAATATACAGATGATCGAAATTATATAACAAAGCTGATACTTTCCGCTGGTAAAAGAATACCACAACAGCGCCGCCGAAAGCGCCATCGTAATCATGCAAAATAAAAAATTAAAAAAGCCAAGCCCGACAAATAAACCTGATACTCCCGTGATTAAACTGATAAGAGTACCGGCAGCCGCGAGTATATTATAAAGACGTACGCGGAAATCAAGCTGTGCGCCGAAGAGCATCTTAATTGCTTTTATAGGAGATATGCTCATATACGGTACCGAAGTCCGCCGGTTTAACCTGCCAACGGGAAAATAAATTTGAACACAAGACCGGATTCTGTTGAATTAACATTGATGGAACCGTTATATTCCTTTACAAGATCTTTCACAAGACTTANACCTACGCCTCTGCCGGCNGCTGTGCTTTCTTCGTCTGCNGTGGAAAACTCAGGCGAAAAAATCGAGCTTAGAAGAATCTTTCTGTCAACTTTCGCGCCGGGATTCGCCTGTAAATATTTATCTTTTATTTTATCCCAGTTAAGACCGGCGCCGTCATCGGAGAAGATCACTTCCGCTTTACCGTCAACATTTTTTACACTAAATACCAAAAGTCCCTGCGGATTTTTTTTCTTTTTAATTCTTTCATCTATAGATTCAATGCCGTGATAGATGGAGTTTCTTAAACACTGGAATAAAATATCCTTTATCGGTTTTCGTAATTTTGATTCTAAAATATTTAAATCAATAAATCCTGCCTCTACCCTTGCTTTCTTTTTAAGTTCGTTCGCAAGCCTTTCCGCGGCTTTGGACATGGAGCTAACGAGGATCGAATCCATCTGATTATTAGTTTTATATGCGTTAATTTTATTTGTAATAGCCGTGTAGGAATCCATCTCTTTCATAAAGGTTTCGATCTTTACCGCAAGAGAGAGAACATCATTCGTCGTAACAGTATCTCTGTTTGACACGGCTTTAATTTCATCTTCAAGCACATGAAGTTTATTGGCAAGGTTNTCCAAATCCAGAATNACNGCGTTGGATTTTATTGCGTGTACATACTGGAACATTTTTGTCACAACTTGTTTTTCTGAAAGGCGGCGATCCTTAAGAAGGGCGTTAATGTAATTAAAATTGGTATCGGTATCTTCAATAAAATTCTGAAAAACAAGAGGATCAATCTTTATAACATCGAACATATTCTTCATCTCAATTTCCTGAAGATCCTTCTGAATCTGCAGTTCGTGTTCGATTTCCTTCTCTCTTGAAATATCGTGAATAATTCCGATAATAACCGATTCTCCGTTCGGCTGTTCTATAAGCTGGAACTTAGTGCTTAAATATTTAACATCGCCGTCAACTTTATATTCAAACTCAGAAATCGGGTTCGCGTTTTCAAGCACTTTCGCGCTTTTTTCTTTCGAGAAAATCATCGCGAAATAATTCTTCATGATCTGAAGCTGTTTAGAATCAAATGAACCCATGATCAGGTAAAGGAAATTTTTACCGGCAAGGTCTGAGTCATAATAGGAAAGTATTGTAATCAATGTGCGGGAATACTGTGGAAGGATATTCAATTCAGCGTCCATAAGAAAAATGCCCTGATTGATATTATCCTTCATGGTTTGAATCATATCTTTTTCGTGCGCAAGGGCGGCCATTAGATCTTCTTCTTTGCGATCCTTTAGTATGCTGATCCATTCGTAAATTACTGACAGAGCGGCGATCAAAAAATACGCGCCGAGAAATCTCATTCGTATTTCATTATCCGGTAT
>WQTB01000176.1 GCA_009786495.1 Treponema sp. | reverse complement strand
TAAACTGCATTTAGGCCCGGCAAAATGCGCTCTTGATTTGGGCGACGGCAGCGAACGCGGCGAATATGTCAGTCAGGATTACATTCTTCAAAAACTTGGAAGGCCGCACCGCGCAATAAATTTAATGTACTGTTACTATCCGCTTGATAAAGGCTGGCCGAAACGCGCAAGCGATCTTGAAACGGGGAANGTCGGTTTTGCGTGGGATTANGCTTACGATGATTATTTTCCGTACCGCGGCGGACGCGAAGGCAATACGGAAGGAGAACCTTTTCAGTCAATGAGAGACATACGGCGCCACGGTCAGGATGTGATTTTAACTCTCACTGTTGACTGCGCTGTGTCCGATGAGCAGCTCGCGAAAATCGCGGACGATCTTTTTCCTTTCGGCAGGCTGATGCTGCGTATAAATCACGAAGCGACCGGCAACTGGTTTGCGTTTAACAAACGTTACAGNTANCAGGAAGTCGCCGATTTTTATGTGCGCTTTCACAGAATAATTAAAAAGCGCGCGCCGCATATTAAAACAATTTTATGCATAGGCGATCCGCCGCATGACGACGGAAAAATGAAATATGAAGACGAGTTCGCGCAGGCAATCAATGACGCCGATATTTGGTCTACCGATACATACCTTGCGCTTCATTGGGGCTGGCCNTTTGATACCGCCGAANCNGGCGGCAATTCGCATAAAAGAAGCAAAAATGAAGATATACTAAAAAGTTTTAATCTTGAGTATGAATGTTTCATGAAAAGATCGAATAATAGGTCGCGCCAGTTTGTAATCAGCGAATTTAACGCGGACGGCGACGTTACAGGCCCATTTGAACAGGCCCAGCAGCTTGCAGATTTTTACAAACGGCTTCCAAAGGAAGCGCCGTGCATAACAGGCGTCACTTTCTACCAGTTCCGCGACCGCGGGCGTCTCGGCCTTGAAATACAGGATCCCGGTAATGCGGAAATTGGATGCGAACAGCCAATCCTTAAGGAATATAAAAAAATATTAAATATGGACGAATACCTGCCTGTCATGACGTTAGGTGAAGAAACGCAGTTCCCCGCGAAAATGCGCTGGGGCGGAAGCGAAGACTCGGACGGAATAGCGGTGCCGGTTTTTTTTGAACAGCGTCCCGTTTTCTGCGAAATATATTTTACGGAAGATGACGCAAAGCTTAATCTTATGATTGAACTAAACGGCCGCTGGTTCTATAAAAAATCAGGAATAAATTCAGTCGATTTAATACCCGCTTTCTTTGACGACAATCCGCTTTCATGGTCTTCTTCGGTAAAAAAAGAAATTCAGCTTAAACTTTTCGCTCCGCCGCCCGGCGGCGTAAACGATCCTGCGCAGGAAAACGGCTGGGAAATCAATTATTACGCTGAATTAAAATCGCCGCCGCAGATTAGAATACGTTATGCGCCAGCAATGACAATTTAAAACTTTAATCACAAGAAGTAAGGCAGCGCACGGCTGCACGTACTGACAAAACCTTAATAAAATTATGTCCTTCTTATTTTATCTTTTACTTTCTGCGCTTTGATATCTTTGCAGGTTTCGCACCTGAACTGCGGGTTATTGTCATGCCTGCGGTTGTAATTCAGCCATTCGGCAATACGGTAGCCCCTTCCCTGCTTTCCGCAGTCGAAACAGGTTACATCATCGCGGATTTCCCATAACGGCTTGTCGGGCAGCGTGCGGAAGATAAGTTTATCAACCCAGAAGAAAATAAGTCCGCCGATTAAGTTCGCGATGATGGTCGCGAAAACTGTGTTCATGTTCGCAAGCACAATCAGCACAACAGCCAATATCGGCGTGCTTAGCTGCCAGCGAATCAGATAAAAGACATATTTTTTAATCATATTTAACTCTCTTAATTTTATAAATTTTTGTTTTAACCGTTATCTGAAAATATTTCCAGTAGCTTCTGGTTCATTTTATCAAGATCAAAAACTCCCGGCACAAATTCCGTTCCAAGCTCGCGCTGGGCTTCCTGTTTTTCGGCGCTGCCGCCAAGTTCAAGGGAATCCAAAAGCCGCCTGAAATGACGCGGCCCGTCAACCTGTTCAGGCGGCGAAGCTCCGTCACCCGCGATAAAGCGCGTAACATCGTTTTTCGCAGGCTGATACGAAGACATGATGATAATCTTCACTGTCCATTTTGTCCCGAACTCGTAAATCAATTCCTTCTTTCCGCGGAAATCAATGTCACCTAACTTAATTTTATCGTGCAGATATTCCTTGCCGCCTTCGGGCGTTTCGCAGTAAAAGCGGAAACGCAAATCGCCTTTCCAGTTCATGCCTGTCAGTATAAGCCTGTGAAGCTGCTCCATTGTACATTCGTGCGAAATAATCGCGCGCCGCCAGATTTCAAGTCCGCTGATGCTTATCTGTATCATCCGCCACATCTGTCCGCGGTAATCCGCCGATGATTTTCCGCCCTGTATCAGCGTAAGATTGCTCCTTCTGAAATTGTCCATCGCGGTGTTTATAAGTTCCTTGATATCAGTGTACGTATCGATCATGCTGTCAAGCGAATTATCCATCGCGGCGATGTCTGAAGGAGCGGGCGATTCATCGAATGCCAAATCTTCGAGTAACGCGGCAGCGTGTCCCTGAATCTGCGAAAGAACGATAAATGTATGCCGCGGAAGCCATGTTGTTTCAACTTCGCCCTTTTGTAATTTTGTAGAAAGTTCGATAACCGCGGTGTGAAGTTCAGCGACGCGCTGGCGCACAGGCCCCGCTCCCTGATCGATAAAAAGCGAATAACCTTTGGAAAAATCTTCCATGCTGTCTGTAATATAATCGGCGAGAATGTCCCATTCGGTTTCGTCAAGATGAATGACAGGCGGAACAAGACGGTTTATCACATTCTCAATATCTTTTTCGTTGCGGAAAAAAGCGTCTCTTATATAAGAAAGAATTACAAATTCAGAAATCGGAATATTTTTTTTATATAGAAGCTCTTCTATAAAAGTTCTGTCAGGCGGAACAGAATAACTTTGAAGATTCTTGCTGTCGGGAATATCCTTGCCCGCGTACCAGAAACGCGTTTCAAGACCGTAAGCGACTGTGTCAAGGCGGTTGGTTTTTTCAAAAAGAAATTCTTCAAGCGAAAACGCGGGAACTTCCCTTATCCTTTTTCCGCCAAACCAGTATGCGAACGCGATTTGCTCTTCAGTGCTCGCGCCGGGCCCCAGCAGCGCGAAGCTGTTTTCAAAACCGCTTTCCGCGGCTTCCAGCCATTTATCCAAATCGGCGCGCTGCCATTTTTCCTTCGGCGCTTTTTCAATTTCAAACTGACATTCTTTCCAGTTCCGCGTCCGCACGATAAAACAATCGCCGGGGACAAAAGAGCTCTCGCGGTATATTACGCGCATATCAAGGGTGTTAATCGAAACTTCCGGCGGATCTTCGTACGGGTCTGCGTTAAACGCTTCTTCATTCTGCGGATTTTCCCTTGCGATATACTGCGGAGCGAATTCTTCGCCGTAGATGCAGTAATACGGATATAAATCTTCGGGCGGCGCTTCTGTCGTTGTCAGCGGAACAGGCTCGTTCTTCCAGAAAAATTTAAATCGATGCGGCATTATCAGCGGATTGGCGAAAGGGACGCAGCGGTGGCCAGGGATAAGAATGCCGTTTAACAGTTCAAGCCGCGACGGAGTAATGACAAAAACAGCAGGCTCAAAACAAGCTCTGCGCGAAACCCAGAATTGATTGTCTTTCCTGAAAGCGATTTTTCTCGCGTCAAGGTACGCGCCTACTTCAACAGCCAACTTCTTGTTGGGCTTCTGTCCCGAAGCCTGCACATAAACAGTAATATCATCAATGGTAAAAGGTTCAAGCGCGTTCTCTAAAAATTCATAAAGAGCTTCTTCCTGTTCAAGATCCATGACTTATGATAGCAAAAATACACGCTT
>WQTB01000175.1 GCA_009786495.1 Treponema sp. | reverse complement strand
AACGGCTCCAGAAATTTGCCGGTTTTCTGATACAGATAAAGCAAAGTGTGGCCCATCGACGCTGTGTTAACCGTTGTATCAGGAAGTCCGATCGCAAGATACTCATCCACCCACGCTGATAATTTTTCTATGTAACTTTTATTTCCAGCCGCTTCCGCAGCGCGCGTTATTCCGTAAAAACCGACACCGCACGGCCAGTCCCATGTTAGATCAATACGCAGCGTTTTTTCGACAACCGCGTCGATCAGTTTCCTTACGCGCTCTTCATCGAAATTAAGTTTGATGTTATTCATGAGTTTAGTTTATATGAAATTGCCGCTGGTGTCTATTTTGCTTTTCTGTTTCTGCTATGGATATTAACGGTAAATTTAAGAATCCCTAAGGCTTCAGGAAGAACCGGATTTCTGTCTATTTTTTACTCTTTGATGTAATTGTTTTTATCCAACTGGGAAGAAAAAATTCCAGCGAAGAACGGGACAAGTTTCTAAAATGCAACTGATATAAAAATTCCGATTTAAAGAATTCTTCATTAGTATGTAGAACCATTTCTGAGGATTGTGAATGAAGCGCGATATTTATTAATGAATAGGCAAAATATTCATTATAAAATGCAATGATGTATGCTTCCGGAAAGAGTCCGTCATTCCCATTACGATCAAGGTGAAAAGGTTTTAAGACAGAAAACCAATATAATAATACTGATGCCTGCCTATGAAGGTATGGACTGCTGGAAGGAATTAAAAATCCAAAATGTCCGCTTTCTGAAACTATTTGTTCTATTTCATCTTTTAGGTCAGAATTTATTCCAGTGATATTTTCTAGATTCTCTAGTTTTGCTTTTATACGACGAAAACCATATATATCCCGGGAGTATCGTAAGACTACACCGCGAAGAGCATTATAATCAATTCGCGGTGAACATTTTTTAAATGAGGCTTTTTTATTTGCCATTTTTGAATAAAAATTATCAGCCATGTTTGCGATCTTCTTAACAACTTCATCTATATCTCTGCGTTTAAATTGATTGTTTTCAAAAATATATGTGTTTCCATTATGCTCAAAAAGGGCATCCTGAAACAGAGCTAAATAACAATCTGTAGGACTAGTAAAAGTAGAATCAAGGGTGTCCATTAACTATCTCCTATACCCAGTCCTTCGAACAACTCATTTAAATAACGATCCGCATACTCATCAAGCGAATCATTGCAAACAGGGCAAGGGATTGCCAGAATCTCATTAGGATTTTCTCTTGTTTGCTCATAAATATCCGACGCATCATCTTTTAAGCTAAAGGTTAACTCATTAAAATACGTCATTTTTCAGGCCTCCTGATCTTTCCCCTCCTTGGTTTTGAATGCATGACTTTGACAAAGTCATATAATATTATCGACTTGCATTATAACATAAATAATATCATAGAATTTTTGTTTTGTATTGAATTTTTAATAAAAAACCTAATATTTTTGTATTATTGAATAGTTTGTTGAAAAATCCAGACAACATTTTTTTCCTACAAAATTATCTGAATCCAATATATAATTCATTATATGAAATTAGCGGGTAATATAAATAAAATTTTATACGGCGGGGATTATAATCCCGAGCAGTGGCCAAGGGAAACATGGAAGGAAGACATGCGCCTTCTGACGCTGGCCGGCATTGATATTCTTACCATAAATGTTTTCAGCTGGGCTGCGCTTCAGCCGTCTGAAGACGTTTACAATTTTTCAGTTCTTGATGANATTATCGAAACTGTAAGCAAAGCCGGCATGAAGATATGTCTTGCGACCGCGACCGCGACGCATCCGGCGTGGATGGCGCGCAAGTATCCTGAAGTTCTGCGCGTGAACACCGACGGCTCAAAGCGCAAGTTCGGCGACAGGCAGAACTCATGTCCGAACAGCGGCGTTTACAGAATGTACTCAAGCCTTCTTGCGCGCAGGCTTGCGGAGCGTTACGGGAAACTTGACAACCTTGCCGCGTGGCATGTGTCAAATGAATACGGCGGTTACTGTTACTGCGACAACTGNCAGAACGCGTTCCGCAAATGGCTGGAGAAAAAATATAAAACGCTGGACGCGTTAAACGCCNCGTGGAACGCAAATTTTTGGGGACACACATACCATGACTGGGAAGATATTGTATCNCCNAGTTTTCTTGGCGGCGAATGGGGGCATCAGCACCGCGTATCGGGTTCCTGNCAGATTCAATCAATCGATTACAGGCGGTTTTATTCCGACAGCCTTCTTGACTGNTATCTTGCCGAAGCGAACGCCCTGCGGGAAATAACGCCCGATATTCCCATAACGACAAATTTAATGGGNACGNATTGGGACCTTGATTATTTTAAATGGGGCAAGCATATGGACTTTGTCGCGTGGGACAATTATCCCTGGCCTGATTGTCCCTACACCCGCATTTCGATGAGCCACGCTCTTATGCGCGGCTGCGGCGGCGGAAAACCTTTTTCGCTCATGGAGCAGACGCCGAGCGTTACAAACTGGCAGCCCTATAACTCGTTAAAGCGGCCGGGGATCATGAGACTTTGGAGTTATCAGGCGCTTGCGCACGGCTCCGACACTGTGATGTTTTTCCAGATGCGCCGGTCGCGCGGATGCTGCGAAAAGTTTCACGGGGCTGTAATCGATCACTGCGGACATGAAAACACGCGCGTGTTCCGCGAAACAGCCGCGTTAGGTGAAGAATTGAAAAGGCTCGGCGGCGAATTTTTGGACAGCGTGATTGATTCACAGGCGGCTGTTCTTTACGATTGGGATAACTGGTGGGCGACTTCGCTTTCCGCGGGTCCTACAAAAGACATAAATTATCCTGAAGATGTTTACCTTTATTATGACGCGCTTGCGAAACAGAATTTTCAAGCGGATATAATAGGCGTTGATACGCCGCTTGATAAATATAAAATACTTTTCGCTCCGCTTTTATACATGGTAAAACCAGGTTACGCGCAGAAACTTAAAGACTTTGTAAGCGGCGGCGGCGTTTTAATCACAACGTATTTTTCCGGCATGACAGACGAAAGCGATCTTGTCACCCAAGACGGATATCCCGGCGAGCTTCGTTCATTGTGCGGCATCTGGGTGGAAGAAACAGACGCGCTGCTTCCGGGAAAGAACAACGGCTTTGTGATTAAAAACGATCCGTTCGGCAGTTTATCAGGCGAAGGCGTTACAGGCGTATGGAAAGCCGAATTGTTCTGCGACATTATACATCCTGAAAACACGGAAGTTATCGCCGTTTACGAAAGTGATTTTTACGCCGGAACTCCCGCGCTGTGCCGGAACAAATTCGGCAAGGGGCAGGTCTGGTATTTCGGCGCAAAGCCGGAGCCTGCGCTTCTTGAACGAATCACAGCGGGAATCTGCGGCGAATGCGGAATTGCTCCGGTGTTTCCCGCAGCGGAAGGAATCGAGGCATCCCGCCGCGTAAAGGACGGCAAGACGTTTACATTTGTGCTTAACAACAATAAAACAGAAAAAGAAATTGTTATTCCCGAAGCTTCGCGCGATCTTATAACCGGAAAAATATTTGCAGCTAACGAACGTTTCATGTTCGCGGCGGCNGATGTTTTAATTCTTGTTAAAAATTGACGCTTTCCCGAAACTGACNGCGGTTTGGGATAAGCTCAATTTACCAAAGGAATAATTTTGATGAAAACAGATCAGGCTGTTATTGAAGGAAAAACTGCTCTTGGCATTGAGCTTGGATCGACGCGCATCAAAGCTGTGNTGATAAGCTCGCCTNGNACAGGCGGAGAATTTTCAGGCGATCCNATAGCGTCAGGCGGCTTTGACTGGGAGAACAAATTCAAAAACGGTTACTGGACTTACGATCTTGACGATGTCTGGACGGGATTGCGCGAATGTTTTAAAAATCTTTCGCAGGATGTTAAAAATCGTTACGGCGTCAAT
>WQTB01000174.1 GCA_009786495.1 Treponema sp. | reverse complement strand
TTCTGCCTTCAAGCGTTTTTTCCCAAATTGGATCAAGACCCGGGCGAAGAATTTTTTCTGTTCTTAAAACAGCGTAATCGCTTCTTTTAATTACTTCGCCTTTTTTAATATCGCGCAGCGCGTGAATCGAGCGGTTTGTCCTGCGGTAATTTGCTTTTTCCGATTCTGCAAGCTCCTTTACGCCGCTTCCCAAAATTTGGTTTACAAGCTCTTGGCCGCGCTGGCGGCTGTAGTATTCGATAATTTCTTCTTTACTGCTGCATCCGGCTGCATGGTTTACAGCTTTTACCATCTGCGCGAACGCGTCAGGCTCAAGAGCAATAGGATCGTCAAGACCGCTTTCTTTTCTTGAAAGACAAAAATGCTTTTCGATAACAGACGCTCCCATGCTAACAGAAAGAGCGGGAACAAGCTCAGGATCGCCTGAATGGTCGCTGACTCCGGTTGAAACGCCGAAAATCGCCGCAAGGTTCGCAAGAACTTTTAAATTATAGTCAGTCTCAGGAGCGGGGTAGCTTGTAACGCAGTGTAACAGGCAGATATTTGAAGCAGGGAGCGCAAATGCGGAGTTTGGAGTTTGGTGCGGTTTATTATTATTCAATTTAACATTTTTGAATATTTCGATAGCGTTTTCTATGTCTGAAAGCCTGGAAACACCACTCGATAAAAGGACAGGCATATCCCAGCAGGCGATTTCTTCCAGTAAACCTGTAAAATTAAGCTCAGGCGAAGCGATTTTTACCATTTTTGGCTGTAATCTCTTAAGAATTGCTGCGCTTTTTAAGCCAAACGGGGTGCAAAGGAACAAAACTCCCCTTGATTCTATGTATTCCTTGATTTCTGCGTAAAAATCGGGCGGCATTTCAAGCGATTTAAACTGGTCGTAAAGCCTTACATTGCCTGCGGGAAGCGGCACAACGCCTGTATTCGGATGAAGTATTTCATCGGCGAATACCATCTGCAGTTTGATGCAGGCGGCTCCCGCCTTACAGGCAGCGTCTGTCATTTCCTTTGCTTTAACTATATCGCCTGAATGCGATGTTCCCAATTCAGCGATTACAAGCGGTTTTTTGCGGCTGTACATGATGCCGTCAATCATTAAATTATTTTCATTTTCCTTCATAGAGGTACTCGACACATTTTAAAAGTTTTTATATACTATAATCAAGACGGAATCAACGCCTTAAAGCTATGCTTAAAAAGCGCGCTTTTGGCGCCGTGTAAAGGGCCGTTTAAGGTTCAAGTAATTTTTAGGAGGCTTTTATGATCACTATTACTTGTGATATTTGCAAGAAAAAAATCGATAACGCGGAATATGGCCGCTCATTTTTCTATTACGCCAGCCATAGCATTTGCGAACCGTGCAAAGACAATCTGGAAGTCACATTAAAATCAAAGGTTAGAGGCACCGATCCGTATGAAACGGTCTGGTATGAAAAATTTGTTGACGATTCAATTAATAAAGCGATACAGAAAGGTAAAATCTGATTCTGCTGATTTATATTTTTTCTCATTTTAAAATTTAAGGAGTTATCATGTCGGGCCACAGCAAATGGGCGACGATTAAGCACGCAAAGGGAGCCGCGGACGCAAAGCGCGGCCAGATGTTTACAAAGCTGATTAAGGAAATTTCCATCGCCGCGCGGATGGCGGGNGGAAGCCTCGACGGAAATCCGCGTCTTCGCACNGCGATTTTAAAGGCAAGAGCCGCGAACATGCCCAAGGACAATATCGACAGGGCGATTAAAAAAGGCACAGGGGANCTTGAAGGCGTAAATTACGAAGAGCTGGTTTACGAAGCGTATGCGCAGGGCGGCGTAGCGATTTTTATCGAAGTTCTTACGGATAATAAAAACCGCGCCGCGGCTGATATCCGCAATATTTTGACGCGGGCGGGCGGNCAGCTTGCCACATCAGGTTCAGTTTCAAGGCTTTTTAAAAGACAGGGCGTNATAACGCTTGACGGCGAAAAATACACGGAAGACGACGTAATGGAAGTCGCNATTGAAGGCGGCGCTGAAGATGTTTCAGCCCAGGACGGCATCGTGGAAGTGACAAGCGCGCCGGAAGATTTTGAAAATGTCCTGAATGCGCTTACTGCGAAAGAATTTGAAACGATGAGCGCCGAAATCAGCATGGTTGCCGACGCGGAAGTAACCCTTGACAACGACGGAACCGCCAAAGCGCTTAGGCTTATCGACAAGCTTGAAGAAAACGACGATGTTCAGAATGTTTATTCCAATCTAGCGATCCCGGAAGGGTTTGAAAGCCAGTAGCNTGCAGCCCCAAAGGCGCAGGATTTTAGGNNTTGATCCCGGTCTTGCAAGCACCGGCTGGGGCGTTATAGAAGAAGATATAAACTTAAAACTTNTTTATGTCGATCACGGCGTTATAAAGACAAAGGCGGACTGTCTGCGGGCGGACCGCCTTTATTTCATTCTGCAGAAAATCAGACTGATAATTAAAAAATACNANCCCTCAGAAGCCGCAATNGAAATTCTTTTTTTCGGGAAAAACGTGACAAGCGCGATTCCCGTAGCGGAATCCCGCGGTGTAATATCTGCGGCTGTCGCGGAGAAAAATATCCCGCTTCATGAATTTACACCTAACGCGATAAAAACGGGCGTCTGCGGAACGGCATCCGCGGATAAAAAACAGGTTCAGGAAATGGTGCGCATTATTTTAGCGCTGGAAAAAATCCCGTCACCTGATCACGCGGCGGACGCNCTTGGAGCCGCAATTTGCGCCGCNAATAAAAGGCAGTTTTTACCGCAGGGTGCGCAGTAAAGTGCGAAGCTCCGGGTTTGCCGCGCTTTCAGCTGCGGGGCGCGATGATCTTTGGCTTTGAAGAATTATTTCATCGCCTATTTCAATTCTGTCAAAAAAACCGTTTCTGGTTAAAGAGCCTATCGCGATTTCTTCATCTACGTTTGTAATTGTAAGGGTGCCGACTAGTTCGTCGTTTGAATAAACAAGGGCGATGCCTTCGCCTGCGATCTGCGGGGCTCCTTTTTTAACAACGTCATAAGCTATTCCTGTTTGTATTCCGTCAGCTCTTCCCTTGTTTATAAGAGCTTGTCCCTGTCTGCGTATTATAAGTTTTCCGCGCACCGGCATTGATGAAGAAAGCTGCGAAATTATTCCGCGGGAAGCGTCGCGCAGTCTGTCTGCTCCCGTCCTGTATGTGTAAAAGGTATCGGCGGGAGCGCCTGTTCTTGCGACATACACTTCGGCCTTTATCGATATGTCCCGCTCGTTTTCCGTTACAGAGACGAGTATAAAATAATCGGCGCCGCTTTCCCTTGCCTGCCTGAACGCCTGCGAAAATGACGNCTGACGAAGTTCAAGATTTAAAGGTGTTATATTCCTGTCGTGAATTAAAAGCTCCCTTATGATTCCGGCGGCGACTGAGCCNGCGTCGGCGTGATGAAAACTTGACTGGCCGTCAAGCGCGAAAACCGCGACCTTCCAGTGGCGTTCGGCAAGGTCTATCGGATTTACCTGCCATTGCCTGAAAAGCGCGTTCGATAAAAGTGAATTGTATGTTTCAACTGCGTCGTTGAGGCTGCGGTCTGCCATGCCCTGATCCTGCAAAAAAATCAGCTCTTCAAGATAGCGGGCAGGGTAGCCCTGAAGCCTCAATAGCTCGGCGTATTCCCTTCTGTCAGACGCAAAAGGGTTAAGCCTTAGGCCGCGGCGGTATTCAAAAAGAGCCTGTTCAATCAAATTTCTCTGGCGGAAGTTTCTTGCCCTGTTAAAATGCCATGACGCGAATCTTGCGCGCCTTGAATCTTCAAGATATGTGGAAGTAATTAATGTGTCTTCAAGAATTGCGCGGATAAATTCGTCATTTTCGTTTATTGAAAGCGCTGTCGTTAATACAGTTATTGCTTCCTGATGCCGTCCCAGCCTGATAAAAGAAAGCCCTTTTAA
>WQTB01000173.1 GCA_009786495.1 Treponema sp. | reverse complement strand
AACCAGTGTGCATTATCTTTAAATGTTTTTCAATTGCTTTTGGCTTTGCGCAGATTAAGCGCGAGATTAACTTCCGCTATGCTGATGCCGAGCCGCGAAGCGATTTCCTGCGCGGGATGTCCTTCGCCCGCAAGCATGTCGATATGGGCTCGTATTTGCTTTTTTGATATTTTGGCGGCGGGAAGCTCCTGCGTTTCATTAGAGTCCGCCAACAAAGGCTGCGTTTCCTGTTTTGCTTTCGGCTGCTTTTGAACGGTTTTATTCTGCCCTGCCGCGCGGTACGCGTCCATTTCGATTGAACGCTGGTTTAACGCGTTCCCTGAAATCTCAATTTCATCACGCCCTGCATCCTGCGCTTTTTGATTCGGCGTATCCAAAGCCGCGCGGATTCCGCGTCCAAGACTTGTGTAAAGAGTTTCGCCTGTCTGCCTTTTTTCAAATTCTTTCAGATACAAAGCAATGCGGCTGTCAGCTTCTTCCAGAATGGATTTGAGCCTGGCTATCCTTTCTTCCACAAGCTGCGAATCCCTGTCTGTAATTCTATTGATATCGTGAATAAGCTTCTGCACTTCTTCGTGCTGTTCTTCAAGTCCTGTGGATACTGACGTGCGTTTTTTAATATACCATTTAAGATAAAAAAACATGACAAGGCAAAGCGCGAAGCAGATGATTGATACAATATGCAGAATATTCATGGATTACCGTTTATAAGCTGATGTCAACTCTGTTGCCTACTCTTGTGTCGCGCAGAACGGAAATCCGCGGCTCCTGCACTTCTTCATTACCGGCTTTTTTTTCTTCTTTTTTTGAACCCTGCTGCTGGTGTTTTTGATCAGTATCTTTATCCTTGATTTTTTCTACGCCGTCTCCCATATTCTGCGCTTCGTTTACCTGCTTGATATTTTCTTCTGTTTTCCTTTGAAGCTCAACGCCCTGTATCGACTGCTGCAGAACCTGCCCTTCTTTCTGCGCGGAAACAGAACGGCCNACTTTATCAACCTGCGTAAAAAGAGTTTGAAGATCAATTGGAGCTATAGCCATCGAGTCCTTTCTTGGCAAGTTCGTCCGGTTCTTCGTATTTTGAAACGCGGATCAAGCCGTTTTCCAGAATGAATGTAACGGCCTTGTATTCCTGCCGCACATCTTCCTTAACATCGCGAATCCATATCTTGACGCCGGGCCATACTTTTGTGGACGCGGATACTTTTCCGCGCACTTGAATTTCACTCATATATTCCTGAACTCTTAGAATACCGTCCTGTGTTTTTTTAAGGTCTTCAGTTAATACCTGACGGCGTTCCATAAGCTCCTGCAGATACGCTTCCTTGTCTTCCGGCAGGGTTTTACGCTGTTTCTTTGTGTTAATCAGCGTCTGCATATCAAGCTTTACATTGTCAAGTTCGCTGTCGGCGGCGGTCTTCGCTTCCAAAAGGCGTTCAAGCTCGACCTTGCTGTGCGGATCAAAACCGACTTCGCAGATTGTTTCCGTTCCGCTTGTGGAATTGCCAAGAACCTTTGCGTTGATTTCTTCGCCTGCGCGCAGCCGTCCGCCCATTATGTTGGCTCTCTTTCCCATGCAGACTATGCTCTTTATCGCGTCAATGTTTGAATTGATGATGCCGTCCTGCACGACGACCATGTTGCCGGCTTCCACATTCGCGTTCTCGATAAAGCGCGACCACAGCGACCGCCCCGCGCGGATTTTTCCGCCGCTTTTTCCGTTGATTCCCTGATATATAATTATGTCGCCTTCCGCGTCAAGTTCCGCTTTTGATACCGTTCCCTTTACTTCGATATTTCCCGCGGCTTTAACGGAGAAGCCGTCTTCTATGTTGCCTGTAATCATAACGGTTCCAAGGAAGATGATGTTTCCGGTTTTAAGGTTAACATCCCCTTCGATTGTAAGAATCGGCTCTACATTGATTTTGCCGTTGGCGAGTATTACCTGCCCGTTAATGTCGGAAACAATTGAATCTTCATCGTCGCCTACATGAACATTGGTGCCAAGCGGAAGCGGTATGTCGCTCCCGGATTTTGCGGGAAGAATTTTTCCCGTAACGGTTTTCCCGTCTACGCCGTTCTCGGGGGGCATTTTTTTGGCAAGCACCTGATTTTGCACAACGTTCTGAATAATATTNAGTTCCTTAAAGTTAACCTTGCCGTTTGTGCCTTCCTTTAAGCGTATTTTTGTCTGATCCGTTTCAAAATTATATNGAATGTAGGCGTCTTTTCCGTTAGCTGCTCTTATTCCTTCGGCTACTTCAACTTTTTCCCTGTAAACAGGCTTGTCCGCNAGCTGAAGAAGGACATCCTCCTTTACGCCGTGGTATACCCTGTTCTGCGTAAGCAGGCTGTGATACCCGTCAAGCGATAAATCAGCGCCGTTTTCGCCGGGAGGCTGAATGGACATATAAACATGCATTTCAGAATCGTCAACTTCTACCTGCGCCATGCTGTCATTCATCGGGTTATGCGAATATTCCGCTACTTTTACGTACATACCCGCNGCTTCCGACGCAAGAGTCTCNACCATTTTNTCGTCAAACTCGTAAACATTTTTTTCCTGAAGCGCATGCACGGCGGACGCGGCGAAGATTCTATTTCCGTTGCCGACAGGAGGCGTAACTTTTAAATAGATTCCGTCAGGCCACCGCTGTACAAACGCGTCCCCGTCCCTGTCGGGAATGGTCTGCACCGCCTGCTCGGCTTCGTCGCTTGATTGTTCATCAGAGGCTTTTTTCTTTTTCGCGTGAGCGCGTTCATACGCGCGGATTACCCAGTCTTTTTTTCCGGTTCCCATAAAACCCGAAGATCCTCTTTCAAGGATTTCATATTCAAGGCGGCGGATTGAAGTATCAAGAAGAGCGGCGGCTTCATTCACAGCGGCTTCAAGTGTGGGGCCTGAAGCATCCACAGACCGTATTGACCTGTCATGTTCCAGATGCTCTTTTATAATTTCCTGCAGCTGGACAAAGTCAATCACAGTCGGAACCTCCTATCGCTTTGATCAAGCCGGGCGGGGATCATACTATGCCTTTTCTTATATTTGTCAGCTTTGATCTTAAATGAATAACAGCCTTGGTATGAAGCTGGGAAACNCGCGATTCCGTTACCTGAAGCACGCGTCCNATATCTTTTAACGTAAGGTCTTCGTAATAATANAANACAAGAATTTTCTTTTCTTTTTCGGGAAGTTCGCTTATCGCTTCGACAATTACGCGGCGGATTTCTTCGTTTACAACCATCACATCGGGATTAAGGCTTGACGGAGATTCGATGCTGTCCCCGATTGAAACCTTGTCGTTGTCGTCGCCTGAGTACCACAGATCATTTAGCGATATAATGGAAGTCCCTGAAATTTTCTGGATGGTCTTCATGTACTCGTTTTCGTCCATGCCCATCGCGTTGGCGATTTCCTGATCGGACGCTGTGCGCCCAAGCTGCGCTTCAAGCGAAGAAATAGTCATTTCAATTTCGCGGGTTTTCTGCCTTACGGAGCGCGGCACAAAATCAATAAGGCGCAGTTCGTCAAAAATGGCGCCTCTAATGCGCGTAACGGCGTAAGTTTTAAATTTAACGTTTTTATCAGGATCGTATTTGTCTATCGCGTCTATAAGGCCGAATACGCCGTAGCCTACAAGATCGTCAAATTCCACATTATTGGGCATTCCGACCGCGACTTTACCTGCCACATATTTTACAAGCGGAGCGTATTGTTTGATGAAGGCTTCCCGTATCGCAGGATCCCGGTTTTTTCGGTACTGCTGCCAGAGTTCTTCTTCTGTCTTTTCTGCGCTTGCTACTTCGCCCTTCGGGCTTATTATGGCTGCCGGCATTCCCAAACCTTTCCTTTATCGTTCTTTACTCAATACCGTTCTGATTCCTTCCGCTAAACCTTTGGCATCCCAATCGCCCTGTATCGGCTGAGCTTTGCT
>WQTB01000172.1 GCA_009786495.1 Treponema sp. | reverse complement strand
AAGGTCGCGTCCGCAAAAGACAGAATAAAAGGCATAAATCCTTTTGTAAATGTTGTTGTGCATAACACAATGCTCACAAGTAAAAACGCGATGGAAATAATCGGCGAATACGATATTGTCGCGGACGGAACGGACAATTTTCAAACACGTTATCTTGTAAATGACGCGTGTGTGTTTCAGGGGAAAGTAAATATCTACGGTTCTGTTTTCCAGTTTGAAGGACAGTCAAGCGTTTTTGGTGCAAAGGAAGGGCCGTGCTACAGATGCATCTATCCGTCTCCGCCGCCTCCGGGACTTGTTCCCTCATGCGCAGAGGGCGGAGTAATGGGAGTGCTGCCCGGTATCATTGGAACCATTCAGGCGGCGGAAACAATTAAAATGATAGTCGGCGGAGCCAAACCTTTAATCGGACGGCTGCTTCATTTTGACGCATGGCGAATGAAATTCCGCGAACTTAATTTGGAAAAAGATCCAAATTGTCCTGTGTGCGGAAAAAATCCGTCAATAAAAGAACTTATCGATTACGAACAATTCTGCGGACTTAAAAAAGATCAAAATAGTGAACCGATAGAAACAATTACCGCCATCGAATTAAAAAAACGTTTGGACGCAGGAGACAAAATTCAATTTATTGATATACGCGAGCCGCATGAACGCGCCATCGTTAAATTTCCAAACGCGATCATTATGCCACTTGGTCAACTGGTTAGGCGAATGGAAGAATTGGATTCAAGCATCGATTCGGTATTCCTCTGCAAAATCGGACAGCGCAGCATTTTAGGAATCCGCGCGTTACGTGAAGCGGGCTATAAAGGAAAACTTTTAAATCTGCAGGATGGCTTAAACGCATGGGCAAAAGATGTTGATAAATCGATGCCTGTGTATTAATCCCTATTGAATACATAGTAAACATATATTAATATTCTGTTATGGACATAAGCACAATTTGCGTACACGGCTGTGATAAAAAATACGATATTACAGGCGCGGTATCTGTTCCAATTTTCGCGTCTTCAACTTTCGCGCACCCTGGCGTCGGGCAGAGTACAGGGTTCGATTATTCCCGTTCTCAGAATCCCACAAAAGAACATTTGGAACATACAATTACAGCGCTTGAAGGCGGCACTGATACTGTCGCGTTTTCATCCGGGATGGCGGCAGTGTCCGCGCTTATGGAATTATTTTCACCGGGCGATCACATTATCGCGTCTTATGATTTATACGGCGGCACATTCCGTCTTTTTTCGCACATATCAGAAAAGAACGGAATTGCTTTTTCGTACGCAAAGACTTTGGAAGATATATCTGCCATGATCACGCAGAAAACGAAAGCGGTTTTAATTGAAACCCCGACAAATCCGATGATGAATGTCGTTGATATTGAAGCGGCTGCGAAAATCACCCAGAAGAAAAATTTGTTTTTGATTGTTGACAACACTTTTTTAACGCCTGTTTTTCAAAGACCTTTATCGTTAGGTGCAAATATAGTTCTTCACAGCGGGACAAAATATCTTGGCGGCCATAATGACGCTCTTGCGGGAATGTTGACTGTAAAAGACAGCGCTGCCCCTTGCGATTATATTTTGTCGGAGCGGCTGCGTTTTATCGCCAAAACAACCGGCGGCTGTCTTTCGCCTTTTGACAGTTTTTTAATTATCCGCGGCATTAAAACTCTTGCGCTGCGAATGGATCGTCATAATAAAACAGCGTTAGCTGTCGCGCAATGGCTTTTAACTCAAAATAAAATAAAGAAAGTTTATTATAATGGTTTAAAGGATCATCCCGGTTACGCGGTATCATGCCGGCAGGCAAGCGGCTTCGGCGGAATGATTGCATTTACTGTCGATACAGAGAAGACGGCGAAGTCAATTTTGGAAAATGTAAAATTAATAAAATACGCCGAAAGCCTTGGCGGAACTGAGAGCCTTATCACCTACCCCCTGCTTCAAACTCATGCTGATCTTCCGCAGCAGGAACGCGAAGCGCGCGGAATAAACGGCTGTCTTCTGCGCCTTTCCGCCGGTCTTGAAGACGAGAATGACATAATCGGCGATTTAAAACAGGCGATAGAGCGTTAAATGAAATATGATTTTGATTCTGTAATAGAAAGAAAAAAAACAAACAGCATTAAATATGATCCGGCATCAAGGGGAAAACCCGAAGACGTTCTTCCAATGTGGGTTGCCGATATGGATTTCGCCGCGCCCCCTTGTGTAATTGACGGGCTTGTGTCCCGCGTAAAACACGGAATTTTCGGTTATTCGGAACCGGGCGCGTCATATTGGGCGGCTGTGCAAGGATGGTTTAAAAACCGCTTTAACTGGAACACGGAAAGGGAATGGCTGTGCATAACACCCGGTGTAGTAAACGCTCTGTATCTTGCTGTGCGCGCTTTTACAAAAACGGGGGATTCTGTTTTAGTTCAGCAGCCTGTGTATTATCCTTTCGCTTCGTCTGTGCAAAAGACAGGGCGTAAGCTTCTTGTAAATGAGCTTGTTTACAACGGCGGCTGTTACACGATTAACTTTGAAGATTTTGAAAACAAGGCGGAGAACGCAAAACTTTTTATCTTGTGCAATCCGCATAACCCCGCAGGCAGGGTATGGAAGCGCGAAGAACTTTTTNGCATGGGCGAAATATGTCTGCGCAATAATGTAACGGTTATCTCGGATGAAATTCATCAGGATATTGTATTTTCACCTAACAANCATCTTGTATTCGCTGATATTGATAAAAAGTTCGCGGATTTTACGATTACATGCACAGCTCCATCAAAAACTTTTAATCTTGCAGGATTGCATCACGCAAATATTTTTATTNNTAATAAAANTTTACGNTCGCTTTTTTTTCAGGAATATGAAAGCACAGGAATGAGCCAGCCGAATATTATGGGTCTTGTTTCATGTGAAGCGGCTTATAAAGACGGCGCTGACTGGCTGGATGAACTTATTTTATATATTGCGGATAACGTTGCGCTTCTTGATAATTTTTTGAAAACGAATGTCCCTAAAATAAAAATTGTTAAACCTGAAGGGACATATCTTGCGTGGCTTGACTGCCAGGGACTTGGTTTAACAGTAAAAGAATTGAATGAAGCAATTACAAATAAAGCGAAATTATGGCTTAATGACGGCGTTATGTTCGGGAAAGGCGGAATAGGGTTCCAGCGGATGAATCTTGCCTGTCCGCGTTCAATATTGAAAAAAGCGCTTGAATCGCTGGCTTTGTTGGATGTTTGAATTTATTTTTGTAAAGAAAAACAAATCATAATTATTTTCTGCTTATCGCTTCCAGTAAACCGCTAAGATAACTTAATCCTATTGCCCTGTCATAAAGCCCGTAGCCCGGCATTGAAACTTCGTCCCAGATGTTTCTGCCGTGATCCGGACGCACAGGACCGTCAAATCCTGTGTCATATAACGCCTTCATAATAGTGTACATATCAAGCGAACCGTCGCTTGACAGGTGCGCGGACTCTTCAAAGCAGCCGGCTTCATTGTGCTTAACGTTCCTGACATGAGCGAAGTGAATCCGTCCTTTTAAGCTGCGTATAATACCGGGGATATCATTGTCCGGATTAGTCCCGAGGCTTCCTGAGCAAAGCGTTACGCCGTTATAAGGGTTATCAACCGAATTTACAAGGCGCAAAAGGTCTTTATTATTTTTCATGATGCGCGGAAGTCCGAAAACCGGCCATCCCGGATCATCGGGGTGCATCGCCATTTTAACGCCGTATTTTTCGCAGGCAGGCATCACCGCTTTTAAGAAATATATAAGGTTTACAAATAACGTTTCTTCGTCAATATTTTCGTACAGTTTAAAAAGTTCTTTTATTTTTTCCATACGTTCAGGCTCCCAGCCGGGAAGCAGGAAGCCGCCTGCCTTGTTTTGCATAACGTTAAAAATATTTTCACGGTTGATTTTATCAATAATTTTTTGATCATA
>WQTB01000171.1 GCA_009786495.1 Treponema sp. | reverse complement strand
ATGTTGCGGCCTTCGCGGCCTATAATCCGTCCCTTCATTTCATCATTCGGAAGCGTTACGGTTGTAACGGTAACATCGCCCGTTACTTCTGTCGCCAGTCTNTGAATTGTTGTGACAAGGATATCNCGGGCTCTTTTTTCCGCCGCGAGATTCGCTTCCTGCTCGATTTTATTAACAAGCGATTGAGCGTCGTGTTTTGCTTCGTTTTCAAGATCCGCTATAATCAGCGCTTTCGCTTCTTCGGTGCTTAAACCCGAAATACGCTCAAGCTCTGCGCGGTAACGCTGTTCTTCCTTGGAAAGCGCTTCCTCGCGGCTTTGGAAATTTTTTTCCTTTTCTGCAAAAACCTGCTCTGTCCGCTCAATTTGAGCGGTCTTTTTATCTATCGCTTCTTCTTTTGTTACTACNCGGCGTTCATACCGCTGTAACTCAGCCCTGCGTTCCCGGGTCTCCCTTTCCTGCTGGTTCCGTTCTCGGATAACCTGTTCTTTTGCCTCTAAAAGAATTTCCTTCTTTTTTGCTTCCGCTTCTTTTATTGCATCATGTTTTATTCGTTCTGCAAACTGCTCCGATGCCGTAAGTTGAAATCTGGCGTAGAGCCATCTTATTATCCAGCCTAAAGTTAACCCGGCAAGAGGGAGGATAATGTACCATATCCATGAAGTCATAGCTTCACCCCTTACCGAAGAAAATTCAAATTCATTGTAATTTTAGACTAAAAAAGGGGAGATGTCAATAAAGGACTTGACAAATTTATAATAATATGGAAAAAGACTGTTTTTTTTGACCAAAAATAAAAAAAGGGGCAGATTACGCTCCGCCCCTTCGTACTTTATTGAAGAAGTGACAGCACAGACTGCGATCTCATGTTCGCCTGCGCGAGCATCGCCGTTCCGGCCTGGCTCAGAATTGTATCCCTTGTGTAATTGATCATCTGCTCCGCCATGTTTGCATCCCTTATTTTTGACTCAGCAGCCTGCAGATTTTCCGCGGCGTTGTCCAGTCCGCGCACCGCGTATTCCAGCCTGTTCTGGTACGCGCCAAGGTCCGCTCTGCTTGTTGATGGTCTTTAACGCCGCGTCAATCGCGCCGATTGCCCTGTTGGCGTTGTCCGGATCGCGCAGAGAAATAAAGGTTTCGTCGCTCGCGCTGCGGATGCCAAGGCCTTTGCTGGTCATTGTGCCGATGTAAACCTGCGTTCTCTGATCCATGTTCGCGCCGATGTGCAGCCACATTTCGCCTGTTACAGTGTTTTGTCCTGTCTGTCTTGCGAAACGGCCTGTCAGCATGTTCATACCGTTGAACTGCGCATGACTTGCGATTCTGTCCAGTTCGTCAACAAGAGCTGAAACTTCAACCTGGATGTACATTCTGTCTTCCTCGGTGTAGATGCCGTTTGCGGCTTGGACTGACAATTCTCTGAGACGCTGCAGAATATCCTGTGATTCCTGAAGATAACCTTCCGAAACCTGAATAAAGGAAATGCCGTTCTGCGCGTTTTTTGATGCCTGATTAAGACCGCGTACCTGGGCTCTTAATTTTTCTGAAACCGCAAGGCCCGAAGCGTCGTCGCCGGCTCTGTTGATCCGGAGACCCGAAGAGAGTTTTTCCATGTTTTTTGTAAGAAAAGTCTGTGTTACATTGAGTGACCTGTTGGCGAACATTGCGCTGAGATTGTGATTGATGATCATATCATCCTCCTTGAATTTGGGGCGGGAGCATCCTTGTTCCCGTTTTAAATGGCAGCATCATGCAACGCAGGCTGTCATTCAATATCAGTTTACTAACTATAATGTTATTGTCTGATAATATATTATCGTTAGTAAAAAAAAGAACTTTAGCAAATTTTTTTAAAGTCTGACACCGTTTTGGATTATATTTATATTTTTTGCATAATATTAATTGGTGACTGTCACCTACATGCGGAATTCGCTGCCAAGATATACTTTGCGTACCATTTCGTCGTTTAGTATCGTGTCTTTTCCGCCTTTGGCGAAAATGTTGCCGTCAGCGATTATGAACGCTTCGTTGGTGATTTCCAGGGTGTCGCGGACATTGTGATCCGTTATTAGTACGCCGATGCCCTTGTCGGCAAGCTGGCGGACTATTTGTTTTATTTCAAATACGGCGATCGGGTCAATTCCGGCAAACGGCTCGTCCAGCAGCAGGAATTTTGGCTCTGTCGCTAGCGCTCTGGCGATTTCTGTGCGGCGGCGTTCTCCGCCCGAAAGCGTATAACCAAGCTGTGATCTTATCCGCCCGATACTGAACTCGTTTATCAGGCTTTCAAGCTTTTCTTTTTTTTGTATTTTATTGATGTCTTTGCGGCTTTCAAGAATTGCCCAGATGTTTTGTTCAACTGTAAGTTTTCTGAATATCGAAGCTTCCTGCGGAAGATANGCAATGCCCATCCTTGCGCGGCGGTACATCGGGTAGGATGTTATNTTGGTGTCATTCATAAGGACAGTCCCTTTGTTGGGCGCGTAGAAACCGACAATCATGTAAAAAATTGTGGTTTTCCCCGCTCCATTGGGGCCCAGCAAACCCGCGACTTCGCCGTTTTTCATTACAAAGTTCACGCCTTTTACAACTTCTTTNTTGCCGAAGTTTTTATGTAAATTTGATACGCCAAGCGTGTGAATATCNGCCAGGTTTACTTCTTCCATATTACCGCACTTAATTTATTATTGTTCCCGAAACGGAGCCTTCCATCATGACATCATCTGTATCCAAGTCGACAAGAATTCTGTCCGCGCGGAATTCATCACTCTTTTTATAGACCACAGGGAAACCTGACAGATCGAGTAATTTTTCCGTCCGCCTGTAGACTGCGTATTCAGAACGGCATACCATATCATCCTTAAAAAGCCGCACCGCGATTTGAAAGATCGTNATTTCATTTTGATCGTCATATTCAATAAAACGGCCCCTTGCGACTATTTCGTTTTCNCTGTCTTCCAGCGTGGAATTACCTTCAAGTTTTGCGATTTTTAATGTGCGGTCATAACTGAGCTTGTCTGTAAAAAACAGGATATTTTTATCTTCTTCATGTCCCCAGACATTTCCGGTACAGTCTATGAAACGGTTGTTATCGCCGTATATTTCGATTCTGTCCGCGCGGAGAATTAAATTGTCAGACTTTACTTCNGCGTTTCCTATCAATATGGTTGTTTCTCTGCCAAGCGCNCTTGATCCTGACATTCTGTCCGCGCTGAAGGTGAATGTATCCGCAGATAANGGCCGGNTACAAAATAAAAATATTATCAACAGGGTATAATTTAATTTTTCAGGAAAATATATCCTGTTTAAATATTTACCGTTATACATATCAGATTATTCCTCATTAATTTCGCCGGAGTCATTGGTATGCACATATGTGCCTGTGACTTTGCCGGAAAAATCCCATGTGCGCCTGCGGGCGTCCGCGCGAAGGCCGGTGCCTGTAAAAGTGGTTCCGTCCTGTCTGTGAATATTAACTTCGTTTTCATCGCCGGATGTAAGGGCTCTTTGATCTTCTTTCCATTCAAGTTGATACGTTTCTATTATAATATCTTCAGCTTCAATTTCCAGCATTACGCCGTTATCCATGAATATATCGCCCGATTCAATCTGTACGGACGCGTTTCCGGCGCTTCCTGTTACATTCGCAGTATCACCCTGTTCACCGTATTGTTCAAATGAAAAATTTTTTAATATCATTACACCTTGTTTCTCGTAACGTTCCGCGCGTTCGGCTTCAAACTTCGCGATAAGGTCTGACGATCTTATGCGTGCGTATTCAACATTTTCCATTACCAGATCGGGAATGACGTTTTCCTGTGATCCTGTTCCGCCGTAATCAAAAGTACAGGAACTGAATATGAAAAATAATACAGCGAACGCCGCGGGTTTTATTTTCATTTAATTTTTTTTACCGAAGCGATAAAATCCCTGAAAAGCGGCGATGCCGCCATCGGTTTTGATTT
>WQTB01000170.1 GCA_009786495.1 Treponema sp. | reverse complement strand
TATAATTTTATGTTTTAAGTTCATGCAGGTTTGTGGTAGAATAATTTAATATGAACGTTGTAGAACTGCGTAACATAAGCAAGCAATACCAGAGCGGCAATAAAAAAGCCAATAATAATATCAGCCTTNATGTTAAAAAGGGTGAGATCCTGTGCATTGCAGGGGAGAACGGCGCGGGAAAAACAACGCTTATGAATATCCTTTACGGTCTTGAAAAACCGGATAACGGCGAAATATATATTAACGGAGATAAACAGGAGATAAAATCGGCCTTTTTTGCAAGGAAACTTGGAATCGGAATGGTTCATCAGCATTTTATGCTTTTTCCTGATTATACCGTAGCGGAAAATATTGTTATGGGAAATGAACCGCTTATGATGGGGATTTTTTTTGACAAGAAAAAAGCGCGGGAAATATCGCAGAAGATAATAACAGAGAATAAATTTCCGATAAATTGCGAAACAAAAGTAAGCGAGTTGACGCTCGGGCAAATGCAGCAGGTGGAGATATACCGTTTATTAAACCGTGACGCGCAAATTATTATTCTTGATGAGCCGACATCAATTTTAACAGAAACAGAAAGCGTATCATTGTTTAAGACATTGAAAGATTTCGCCGATAGCGGAAAATCTATAATTATGATAACGCATAAACTCCATGAGATAAAACAGGCGGGAGATCGCGCGGCGGTTTTGCGTAACGGAGAACTCGTTGGTATACGAAATGTAATTGATATTGACGAACATGAAATCGCGGCAATGATGATGGGAAATGATGAGTTTGAATATGGAAAAAAAATAAAAAATATTAAACAGAAAAAAAATAATGAGCCTGTTATCGCTTTTGAAAACGTCACAGTTAAAAGAAAAAATCAGGAGAAACTTCTTCTTGATAATGTTTCTTTTTCGGTGTCATCCGGTGAAATTCTTGGAATAGCAGGTGTAGGCGGCAACGGACTCGGCGTAATTGAAGCCGTTCTCGGCGGCTTTCTTCACCCCGTATCAGGAAAGGTTTTTCACAGGGGAAAAGATATTTCGCGCTTAAACACCCGCGCCCTTCGCAAACAAGGCCTTTCTTATGTTCCCGCCGATCGTATAAACACGGCAAGCGCGAAAGACGCGACAATCGCGGAAAATATAATTATCAATCGAAGATATGACGGAATAAAAAATAACGCTTTCATTGAAGAATTAATTAATAAGTATAATATTGACTGTCCATCTGCCGGTGAAAATGCGTCCACGCTTTCAGGCGGCAACTTGCAAAAATTAATTCTTGCAAGAGAGATTGACTGGTTTAAAGATTACATTGTTTTTTCTCAACCTTCATGGGGATTGGATGCCGCGTCAAGCGCATTTGTTTTAAAACAAATTGATGAACTTCGCGGTAAAGGAGCGGCAATTATTTTAATCTCCGCTAACCTTGATGAAATTATCGAACTTTCTGATAAAATTATCGTAATGAATTCAGGCAGAATAGCGGGTGTTTTTACTGATTTTGATGCTTCGGTGAAAAGTGAGATTGGGAAATGTATGGTGTTAGGGGTTAGGAATTAGGGGATAGGGGTTAGTTTTAATTGGCGGGGTTTGGGTATTTTGTTAGGTGAGGGTATTTTTAAAAGATTTTCTCTTGTTTGGGTTCCTTTGATTGGAATATTATTTTTACTTTTATTTATTTTTATATTAAGTGATGAACCTTTTAAAGCGCTTTATTTCTTTTTTTGGGGGCCGTTTAGGAGTGTTTTTAGTTTTGGGAATATGTTAAACGCGTCTGTTCCCTTAATTTTAGGCGCATTAGGCATCACTATCGCGATGAAAGCTGGAAATCTAAACCTTGGCGGTGAAGGGCAAATTTACCTTGGAGCGTTTGTTACAACAGCCGCCGCTCTTGAGCTTTCCTCAATTGGATTGATGGGAGCATTTGCCGCTGTTGCCGCCGGTTCTTTTTTATCAGGCGTATTGGCGGGATTCAGCGGATATTGTAAGGCGAAATGGAATACTAACGAATTAATCTCAACTTTTTTACTATCATGCGCGGTGATTCCTGTTGTAAATTATCTTGTTACAGGACCTTTCCTTGATCCTGAAACATCGCTTTTATCAACAGGAAAAATCGCGGATAATATGCGTCTTCCTCTCATTTTAAAACCGTCAGGTTTAAGCGCTGGTTTTTTAATCGCAGTTGTTTTTGTTTTTATAGTCGATTTTTTTCTTAAAAAAACAAGGACGGGATATGAAATCAGAATGACAGGACACAATGAATTATTCGCGCGTTACGGAGGAATAAACACAAAGTACAATACGGTTATTACAATGATATTAAGCGGATTTTTTTACGGGCTTGCAGGGGGTATTCTAGTTTTAGGAACGCATTACGCAGTGATAAGGGAATTTTCTTCCGGGCTTGGATGGAGCGCGCTTACCGCGGCATTAATCGCGCGTTTTTCTCCGATCGCCGTGATCCCGTGCGCGCTTTTTCTGGCGTGGATAGAAGCTGGAGCGAGAAGCGCAATGCAGAACACAGGACTTACATTCGAAACAGCTTATATCGCGCAGGCAGTAATTTTCTTTCTTTCAACAAGCCTCGTTATACGCAATATTTTCACGCGGGAGGGAAGGGGATAATGGAAAGTTTAATACCTGTTCTCAAAAGCGCTGTAACGATAATGATTCCTGTTTTTTACGCCGCTTTAGGAGGACTTTTTCCTGCTCTCGCGGGTTCGCTAAATATCGCCCTTGAAGGATTACTTTTAACGGGGGCGTTTTCATCGCTGGCTGTATATTATTTTTCAGGCAGCGCGGCGGCGGCGGTATTATGCGCTGTAATTTCTTCCATGGCGTTATCTGCAATTCATATTTTAACAGTTTATAAATTAAAAGCGGATCTGTTTATCTGCGGTCTTGCGGTAAATCTTCTATCAGTCGGAATGTGCATTGTTCTTTCCGATAAATTATTTGGCACAAAAGGAGTTGTCGCTTTAAACGGCGCACCTATGCTTTCAAACTTTTATATAACTTTCGGTATAATTCTTTTAATTATTTCATGGATTGCGGTTTACAAAACGCCTTTCGGCTACAGGCTCCGCGCATGCGGAAAAAACAGTCAGTCGCTTGTTTCGCTTGGTATCAATCCGAAAATCTATCAATCATCCGCGGTTTTACTGTCAGGTTTTTTCTGCGGAATAGGCGGATCATTTTTAAGCCTTAATCTCGGAGCGTATGTCCCAGGAATGTCCGCCGGAAAAGGCTGGATCGCCCTTGCCGTCATTTTTCTCGGCATGAAAAAACCGGCAGGTGTTCTTGCCGCCGCGTTCATTTTCGCTCTTGCGGAAAGTTTATCAAACTTCGCCCAGGGTTCCCTTCAAATACCCGCCGATTTCATTCTTGCCTTCCCCTACATTTGCACACTCACCGCTATGATACTTGTATCATTAAAAACAACCAATTTATCATAAAAAACGCCATTGAAATTCATTATTTATCTTGATAATATAATCATAAAACCAAAGTGAGGTTGGTAATGCTGGATATCGGTCAAATACACCGAAAAGAATATGAGCTTGAAATTCAACCAAAATTGACTAAAAAATCCAGCTCGGCTAATGACGATTTAAAAACAAACATTGTCGCAATNGGCGAGTCTCCGGGCAGAATTCATTTTATGGGAGAGCAGGGCGAGCCGGAGTCCGGCTGNTATTTATCCGCCGCAATAGACCGTTTTATCAATGTCGCNGTAAGTATGCGNAAGGATAATTCNTTCCGCTTTTTTGCCGCGGATCTCGGCGAGCGCAAGAGAAGCACGCTNGTCAATCTAAAATANAGACGCGAAGACAGGTGGGCAAACTGCATTAAACCCGCTATTCATCTTTTTATGGAACTTGGGTTCCCTGTAAAGGGGCTTAATTTTTCCTTCTGCGGCGATATACCTCAGGGTATCGGTCTTGCTTCATCAACCGCGATTGAAACCGCCGCCGC
>WQTB01000169.1 GCA_009786495.1 Treponema sp. | reverse complement strand
TCGTAAATTACGCTGAAACGAAGAGGATAATTAAGAGGTTTATCTCCCTGCCAGTCAAAGTTATCGTCAATTACAATACAGCGCGGCTGATTTCCAATATCGTCTTCATAGGAGAAAGTCAGATCGCGCCCGGGTTTATCAGGATTAAAACCGGTGCATTTTTCATAATCCCAGTTGCTGATATCGGTTACAGCTTTGGCGTACGGATCGATTAAGGTTTTATGCGGATTAAAGCGCTGCCCTTTTTCCGGAAAATACGGACCGTCAGCCCGGTATAAGTAACAAGTTCCGGCTTTTAAACCCCTGATAAAACAATGCCAGATATTTCCGGTTTTATTTTTATATTTATCAAGATTGATTTCCCGGTGGGCGCTGCCTATGTCAGGAGACTCAAAAATGATTAACGTAACAGCTGTGGCGTTTTTAGAAAAGATCGCAAAATTCACGCCGTCATGGATAAGCGATGCTCCAAGGGGCATTGCCTTTCCTGTCTCAACAGCAAGGTCGACAAGAGCCATTCGACCATTATAGTATAAAAAACTTAAAAATGGAAGCAAAAAGGTAATGCCGCTACTTACCGGTATAAAAGCCTATTCTCTTTGTGTCTTTTGGTTTTTCAACAAGATTATTCAAGATTTTAACAATCTGCCTTATGGCGGTATCATGTTCCGAAAACTTATTATCATTATTTTCAATATGGAGCATCAACAGTTTTCGTAATTCNGTAATTTGTTCATTTGTATTTGCAACGAAGTTTCCAGCNCCAGTTTGAAAAAGAACAAAATGCCTTAACTTGACAAATGCCCGCATGATTTGAATATTTACATTTACCGCAATTTCGCTGCTTAAAAGCCCCGAAAGCATGGCAATTCCCTGTTCTGTAAAAGCATACGGATTAAACCTTACTTTTTCAGCCATTTTTGCGGTGCCAATTTGGCACCGCAAAAATTTATTGTTTTTTAGTTCCTCCCACTCTTCATTTGTAAGCTGGAACATAAAATCATCCGGAAAGCGGTTAATATTACGTTTAACCGCCCTATTTAGGATTTTAACCTCAACCTGGTATAAATTTGCCAAATCACGATCAAGTAATACTTTATGACCGCGTATTTCATAAATTAATTCCTGAATTGGTATTATTTCATTTCCTTCCACTCGTGAACCTCCATAATTGAACCTTTTTCACCCGAAAATTTCGAAAACTGACACCTATATATGGCGTAAAAACACTGTTTTGCATGACCGAAAAAGAATTTTTTATTAATTATTTTTTGTATTTATTATGGAAAATTTATATATTTATAATATTTTGAAAAACTACGCTATATATAGCGTCCCTATGTAGTATATTACTCCATATTTAGCGTAAAAATACCGAAAATATATTGACAGCTAAAACCTTATTAATTTAAACTACATAAGAAACTTTAACAGAAGTGCAGGTTTGAATTACAGGGAAAGAGCCTCAAGGGGGGGGGATGCTTACATCGATCATAAAAAGGGATTGCAGGACTCAGAATTTTAATGAAAGTAAAATTACAGAGGCTATTTTTAAATGCCTTCAGGCAGCCGGAAACGGAGACCGGCAGCGGGCAATGGAATTAACGCTGGAAGTAATAAAGCGAATAAAACAACAGTATATGGAAGATAATTATACTGTTGAAGATGTACAGGATATTGTAGAGAACATTTTAATCGAAAACGGCCTTGCCAGGGAAGCAAAGGCATATATTCTTTACCGCGAAAAACGGTCGCGGCTCAGGGATGCGCGGAGCGAGCTAATGAACGCTGTTTCCCAGATTATTCAGGAAACAAACCGCGATAACGCGAATGTCGGCAATTCACCGTCCGCAAAAGTATTGCAAATTTCAGAAATTGCGTCAAAAAATTATTACTTAAAACGGGTTCTCCCAGAAAAAGAAGCGAACGCGCACATAAACGGCGATATATATATCCACGATNTGTCATGGTACGGCAAAACNCTCACCTGCCTGCAGATTCCGCTCGACAAGCTGCTGCGCAACGGTTTTAACAACGGGCATGGCTATATCCGCACGCCGAAAGGAATAAAAACCGCGGCATCGCTTGCGGCGATTATTCTGCAGAGCAACCAGAACGATATGCACGGCGGGCAGTCATTCGCTTATTTCGACAGAGACCTTGCGGTTTATGTCGAACTGGAAAAACAAAAACAGGAAAAATTGATTTTNCAGAATCTTATCGATCTGGGNGTAACTGCAGACGAAAAAAAAATAAAACAGCTTGTAACCGANCGTTTAAGGGAAGAAACATTTCAGGCGATGGAAGGCTTCATTTACAATCTTAACACAATGCACTCAAGGGCGGGGGCGCAGGTTCCGTTTTCAAGCGTAAACCTTGGCACCGATACGACTGAAGCCGGCAGGATGGTAACAGAGTGTTTCCTGCTTGCCTATGAAAAAGGTCTTGGAAAGGGTGAGTCGCCCTTATTCCCGAATGTGTGTTTTAAAATAAAAGAAGACGTAAACTATGAAAAAGGCGATCCCAATTATGATCTGTTCAAACTGAGCATGCGCGTCGCCTGTAAACGGCTCTTCCCCACTTTTTCGTTTCAGGACTCAAGTTTTAACAAACCCTTCCGCGACGAAGAAGTCGCGTACATGGGATGCCGCACGCGCGTAATTTCAAACTGCAACGGACCGCAGGTTACAAACTCCAGGGGAAACCTTTCATTTACAACGATCAATCTGCCGCGTCTCGGGCTTCGCGCGAATAAAGATATATCGATATTCTGGAAATACCTTGACGAAATTATCGACTTAAGCATCGAACAGCTTCTTACAAGATACAATATCCAAAAAAAATTAAAAGTGAAGGATTTTCCTTTTTTGATGGGACAAAAACTTTATCTTGACAGCGACGATTTAAAATCAAATGACACAATAGAAAAAGCAATCCGCCACGGGACTTTAAGCATCGGTTTTATCGGGCTTGCCGAATGTCTTGTCGCTTTAATGGGAAAACATCACGGTGAAAACACGGAAGCTCAGGCGTTCGGCATTTCAATTATCAGCCATATGCGGAGAAGATGCGACGAAGCGACGGCTTTGCATAAATTAAATTTCTCGCTTCTTGCGACGCCCGCGGAGCAGTTAAGCGGAAAGTTTACCCGCAATGACATTGAAATTTACGGGCTGGTAAAAGGGGTAACTGATAAAAAATGGTACACAAATTCTTTTCATGTGCCTGTAGAACATAAAATAAACGCGTTAAAGAAAATTGAAATTGAAGGCGTATACCACAAGTATTGCAACGCCGGGCATATATCCTATATTGAACTGCAGTCAGCGCCGGAAAATAATCCGCAAGCTTTTGAATCGCTTGTCAGGGCAATGGCTGAAGCGGATATGGGCTATGCCGCGATTAATTTTCCTGTAGACATTTGCTGCAGTTGCGGTTATAACGGAGTTATCAAGGAAGATATTTGCCCTGAATGCGGAAGCGGCGAAATAAGCCGGGTGCGCAGAATTACGGGGTATCTTTCAACCCTGGATCGTTTTAACGACAGCAAACTGGCGGAAATACAGAATCGTCAGGTTCACCAGAAATTTAACTAGGGCAACACCAGGCAGGGAATCTTAATCGGCCTGAGGGAGACCAAAAAATAATGAGAAACTCCATCTACCGGAAAATCAGGTCGCGCATGATGCATACGCTGATTATAGCGGTAGTGGGTCTGATGATAATTATGGCGGCGGGGCTTTTAATTGTCAGGAGCAATTTAATATCGATTATTAATTTGCACAGCGATTCTGTCGCGCAGGAAGCGATAGACGCGACAGATCAGACAATGTTAATTCTTGCGCTTATCGAACTGGCTGTCGTGCTGCTTGCAATTTTTATGATTGTGTATTTTTCAACGCGGCTTGCGAAAGATATTACAAGGCCGATTCTTAAACTGACAGAAGAAGCGGCATTAATCGGCAGCGGAAAATT
>WQTB01000168.1 GCA_009786495.1 Treponema sp. | reverse complement strand
GCGGGCGGCATCGCCGTAATGGGGCTGCTTTTCGGAATGTTAAAATCCGCGCAGCCGCTTATGCAGTCGCGCCAGATTCCAAGGGAAATTGTAACGATCATTATGGGGCTTGTAGTTGTTTTTATTTCATTGCGGCCCGGTATTTACATATTCATGAATTTTCTTGACAGGAAAAAATTTAAAGACAGGGAATCAAAAACGAAGATTCCTGCGGCAGGCTCATGATGGATCAGTTGTTTATCACGGGAATGATTCCGTCAACATTGATGATTGTATCTCCGATACTGATCGCGGCAACCGCCGGAATGATCTGCGAACGCTCAGGCGTTGTCAATATCGCCCTGGAAGGGCTTATGTCAATCGGCGCGATGACAGCGGCTGTTACTCATGTCATTCTTGAAACAAGCGTCAGTTATTCGATACCTGCCGCGCTTTTGCTTGCCGCGTTATCGGGCTGTCTTTTTTCCTTGATTCACGCGTTCGCGTCCGTTACGCTGAAAGCGAATCAGGTTATTTCCGGCACAGGCATCAATCTGCTTTCTAACGGGCTTACGGTTTTTGTCTGTCAGCTTTTATTTAAAATGGATCGCAGCATGAACTACAAAATGGGAATGCAGACAAGTTTTTTTGGAATCTATCCCACAATATGGATCGCTTTGGCAATTCTCGCTCTTTCGTGGTTTGTGCTGTATAAACGCCCTGAAGGACTTCGTCTACGCGCGGCGGGTGAAAATCCGCAAGCGCTGGAAGCCGCAGGGGTAAACGTTAAACGGATTCGTTATATTGCGGTTTTAATTTCCGGTTTTCTCGCGGGGCTTGCCGGAGCCTGCGTTGTGCTGACGCAGGATATTCAGTTTACTGTTAATACAATTAACGGAAAAGGTTTTATCGCTCTTGCTGCGGTTTCTTTCGGGCGCTGGGTGCCTGCGGGCGTTCTGGGCGCGAGCCTTCTTTTCGGGCTTTCATCAAGTTTTGCTGTAAATGTTTTTAATATAAGAAGCCTTGACTTTCTTCCTTCAGAAGTTTTTAACATGCTGCCGTACTTAATCACACTTTTAACGCTTGTGGTTTTCAGCGGCAAAGACTGCGCGCCTAAGGCATTGAACGCCTGATGATTCTTGACTGTAAAAACGAAAGGTTGTAGATTATAACAATGTATAATACCATCGTTGCCTATATCCTTTTTTTTATCTCAGGCTTTGGGGCGCTTGGCTTTCACCGGTTTTATCTTGGTAAAATCGGAACAGGGCTTTTGTGGATGTTCTCGGGCGGAATGGCAATGATTGGTTCGATATATGATTTTTTTACGCTGCCGCGCCAGGTTAAAGAAGCGAATATTCGTCAGGCCATTCTTGAAGAATCCGTAAGAAGCAGAGCTAATAAAAGGCAGTTTCAAGGCAGTCCCGACTGGCGCAGAGTTGAAAACGCCGAAACAAGAATTGTACGCGAAAAAGAAAGCGCCGAGCGCGTTATTCTGCGTATCGCGAAAGCCAACAAAGGAATTTTAACGGCGAGCGAAGTTGCGCTTTCTGCTGACATTCCGATAGAAGAAGCGAAAAAAAATCTGGACGCACTGGTTTCCAAAGGATACGCCGAACTGCGCGTACGCCAGTCAGGCTCCCTTGTTTACACTATCCCCGATTTAATGGACAGCGATGAACCGTTAGTTGATATGTGAAAATTATTTTAAAACGACTTCTGTTCTTCCGAATCCGCCGAGTTCAGGGCGGGCGAAATAATAGTCTGCGACAGCAGGATTGCTTTTTAAATAATCGTGGACGCCTTTTTGCAGAATGCCGTGGCCTTTTCCGTGAATTATCGCGAAATTTTTAAGTCCGCAGAGTATTGCGCCTTCTACCTGGCGCCGCACTTTTTCCATCGCTTCTTCAAACCGCATTCCCCTTATTTTTAACTCATAAACAACATCGTCAGAGACGCCGTACTCAGCAGCCCAGTTGTTGAACCGCGCTTTGGTTTCTGGCTTTTCCTTGTTTTCAGGAATTGTCAGTTCGCTTTCCGGAAAACTGACTTTTAACGATCCTATTTCCACGAGCCATGACGGACCGAGTTTACTCTTTTTTTCCGGGCGGATTATTACGCCGCGCTGTTTCGATTTTCCCGCGAAGACTTCAATTCCGGGTGCGAAAACGGCTTGTGCGGAATTTTTTCCGTTTTTTGCAATTTGTCCGCGTATGTCACGCTCTTCCTGCGCGAGAATTTCGCTTTCTGTTTGCGCGTTACGTGCAAGTTCATTGAGAAATTCTTTTACCTTAAGCGTTTTATCGCGGCTTACTTCGCCTTCTTTAAGTTCGCGAACAAGATTCTCAAGCGTTTTTCTGCTTTCGCGCAGGAACTGCTGAAGTTTTCCTACAGATTCGCGTTTTAATTCCGCTTCCTTCTGTCGCAGCTGAAGCTCTTTTAAATCAGCTTTTCTTTTTTCTTCTTTTAGCCTGTTCTGCTCAATGCTGCTCATTTTTTCGATGCCCGCAAGCTCTCTTTGTTTTTGTTCAAGGCTTTTAATCATTTCAGAAACATCTGATTTTTCTTCGTCAATGTAATTTCTCGCGCTTGCTACAATTTCGCTGTCAAGGCCGTTTGCCGCGGCGATTTCAATCGCTCTGCTTTCGCCGGGAAGCCCGGAAATTATTTTATATGTCGGTGAAAGGGTCTGCGCGTTAAATTCCACTGACGCGTTTTCAACGCCTTGCCTTGTATAACCGTAATGCTTTAAAATCCCATGATGGGTAGTGACGATCATCCGCGTATTTTTTCCGATAAGATAATCAAGAACCGCCATCGCGATCGCGCCGCCTTCNTGCGGNTCTGTTCCCGATCCAAGTTCGTCAAGGAGCACAAGNGATTTTTCCGTCGCGTTAGCTGTAATCGCGGACACATTTGTTATGTGGCCNGAAAAAGTTGATANCGACTGATTGATTGACTGCTCGTCGCCGATGTCGGCGTATATTCCGTCAAAAACCGGCAGGATGCTTTCTTCNTCAAGCGGGAGCGCGAGCGCGCTCTGGTTCATCATCGCAAGGAGCCCAAGNGTTTTNAGCGCGACAGTTTTTCCGCCGGTATTGGGGCCTGTTATAATCAATGTCCGCGTGCTTCCGCTCATTTCGATATCTATCGGGACAGGTTTTTTTAAAAGCGGATGGCGTGCCTGTTTTAGTAAAAGGCTCTGCTGTAATTCATGTCCGTTCTGCTGCAGCGAAGTTACCTGAGCAAAATGGCCTTTAGTTAAAACAGAATATTTTGCTTTTGCCCTTAAACATTCAAGTTCAATAATGATTTTATGAAAAACTTTTAAATCCTGAACGTGAGATGAAATTAATGCGGTTAGTTCGCGNAGTATCTTTTGAATTTCCGCGTCAAGATTCCGCTTTTCAAGGAGTATATCGTTATTTTTTTCNACAGCGTCCATGGGTTCAATAAAAACAGTCTGCCCGCTGGATGAAACTTCATGAACAATTCCGGGGATTCTGCCGCGGAAATTCGCCTTTACAGCTAACACAGCCCTTCCGTCCCTCTGCGAAGGAACCGCTGACTGAAGCATTCTCTTGTATTCATCGTCATATGTATAGCGCGACACTGTGTTTTTTAAGTCTTTTTCAAGCCCGCCGATTCGTTTCTTGATTGCGCGTAACGCAGGAAGATCGCGCATATTGCCTTCCCTGTCGATAATTTTAAAAATTTCAGAAGCGACGCGCGCGCAGTCGGGAATATTGTCCAGTATCGAAAAAAGCAGCTGTCTGCCTTCTGCGTTATCGGGGTCCGCGGTTTCATTCCTAAGCCATTTTGTAAATTCAATTCCGCGTTCTGTAAAAAGGCCCGCGGCGTAGGTTTCGTCCAAATCAAGAACAGCGCCTTCTGTTTCAATTTTTGGAATCAGAAAACCGATCGAAGGAAGCCATGCGCGAGGCTCGTCTGCGCGCGTTTTTATCAAATTAAAAACAGCTTTCACTATTTTTTTTGACTCTTCTGCGGAATTATCATAAACAGGGCGCGATTC
>WQTB01000167.1 GCA_009786495.1 Treponema sp. | reverse complement strand
TTCGCTGTAATAATCCTTGTCCGCGATTGCCGCCGCAGCCCCCGCCAGCGCAAGGCGATCGAGCGTGTACGAATTAAAGGAATCGCGAATCCGGCGCAGACCGTCGATTAAATTTTCATCGCCGATTGCGAAACCGGCTCTTAACCCTGCAAGAGAAGCTGATTTTGAAAGCGTATGAACCGTTAATAGATTTTTGTATTTATCAATATATTTAACGGCAGACCGGGTACAGGAAGCTTCACTTTTTGAATCATCGTCATATTGCGCGCTGAACGCGAGATAAGCTTCGTCAATGATGATTACTTTACTTTGTTTTTCNAGAAATTCCGCAAGAGAAAGAACATCTTCTGCAGGCAGCGCTATTCCTGTAGGCGCGTTGGGATTTGGCAGTATCACCCCGCCAGAGCTTATTTTATATTCGTTAATATTAACAGTAAAATCTTCACATAACGGAATTGTTTTATACGGAACATCCCATAAACCGGCGTAAACAGGATAAAAACTGTAAGTGATGTCAGGGAAAAGCGCCGCCTGCGATATTGATCCGCTTTCAAAAAACGCGCCGAACGCAAAAGCGAGTATTTCATCGGAGCCGTTTCCCGCAAACACCTGAGACGGCTTAACATTATAACAGGCGGAAATAGTTTCGCGTAACTGCGTGCATTCAGGGTCAGGATACAGCCGCAGGGCATCGTCCGCGTGTTTTTTGATCGCTTCAAATACTTTAGGCGAAGGCGGATAAGGGTTTTCATTTGTATTTAATTTGATGAATTTTCTGTCTTTGGGCTGTTCGCCGGGAACATAGGGAGAAAGATTTTTTATTCTGCCGTTCCAATAATCGCTCATATACATTTGCCCTTTATACCGATCTATAATAACTTTATTTTTTATGCCTTCTGTCAAGCTCGTCAAGCACGTCCTGCGCCTTAACGCCCGCGCGGTTTATCAATACAGAAGAAAAATAAAAAAGGTCCGCGGCTTCCCAGATTATTTCATCGCGGCTTTTCGCCTCGCAGAGTTCCCGCGCTTCTTCAAGCACTTTTTCACGGACAAGTTCATAATCCAAAGCCGCGGTGTAAGAGCCGGAGGCGGGATTATTAAAACGATCTGTGATTATTTCCTGCAAAAATTCAGGCGTATATTTTTTATTTGTTTCAAAACATGACCACGCGCCTGTATGACAGACGGGGCCCGCAGGCTCCGCGGTTGCAAGTAACGCGTCGCGGTCGCAGTCGGCGCGGAGGCTGACAAGTTTTAAAACATTACCTGAGTTTTCTCCTTTCATCCAGAGCCTTTTTTTTGTCCTGCTGAAAAAACACACATTACCGCGCTTGAATGTTTCAGCTAACGCATTTCTGTCTGTAAAACCTGTCATCATTACCTGTCCGTCTGGTGATTGAACAATAACCGGAAGTAATGCGGAATCCGCGGCTGAAGAAGGCGCTGTTTCAAATGTTTGGCCTTTTTTCCAGTTTAACGACGCAATGAAGGCGTCCGCAAGATTTATTTTTCCGGTGTAAAGCGCCATTCCAAGCTGGACATCGCAGCCAATTTCGGCGATCTGTTCAATTTCGTTTAACGTTGACACTCCGCCGGCGGCTGTTATACTGCATGAGACAGCCGCGCGAAGCTGCTTTACAGGTTCAGGATCGATTCCGCTAAGCGTGCCTTCGCGATCAACACAGGTAAATAATAGTTCTCCGGCGTATTGTTCAACTATTTTCGCGGCTGCCAGCAGATCAAGGCCTGTCGGCGTTTTCCAGCCGTCAACTGTAATTTCATAGGAACCGCAAGAGTTTACGCGGGCGTCAACCGCCGCAATCAAACGCTGCCGTCCGATTTTTTTTGACAGTTCTTCAAGAAAAACAGTGTTAACCGCAAACTCGCCGTTTTCCCTGCCTGCGCCTTTTTTTAAAGGATCGCGGAATACCGCAGAACCGACAATAATTTTTGCCGCTCCAAGACTTACAAGCTCCTTCGCCTGCTGCGCTGTTCTGATGCCGCCGCCTACCCTGCATTCCGCGATCCGCAAAAGCGGTTTTATCATGCCGGCATTGGAACCTTTTCCCATCGCTGCGTCAAGATCGATAACAGCGACTTCGCCGTACCTGTTAAATTCCGCGGCGAGTGAAGGCGCGTTATCGCGCTGTAAAATGAGTTCGTTCCCCTGTTTTAACTGAACAACCTTTCCGTTTTGTATGTCGATTGAAGCTATTACCATAAAATAATTATAATGGAAAACATGGGACATAGAAAAGTAGTTTATAAATTGCGGACACTTGAATATATTATTTTTAACCTGTATATTGATTAAAGGATTTTATGGGTCTATTAGTAATTATTCCTACTTATAATGAAATTGATAACATAGAAAAAATTATCAAAACTGTTTTTGAATACACGCCGCAGGACGCCGCTATACTTGTAGTTGATGACAATTCTCCCGACGGCACAGCGCAGGCGGTTTTAAAACTTTCCGGAGCATATTCGGACAGGCTGCATCTATTAAACCGGCCTGAAAAACAAGGACTCGCCGCGGCCTATCTTGCTGGTTTTTCATGGGGATTGAGCGGCCGCTATGATGTTTTTTTGGAACTGGACGCGGATTTTTCACATAACCCGAAATATATACCCGAAATGCTTGAACAGATTAAAACACACGATGCTGTGATCGGCTCGCGCAACATAAAAAACGGCGGGGTTGAAGGGTGGACATTCCTGCGCAACATGATTTCCAAAGGCGGCTCGATTTATTCGCGCACTGTTCTTGGCTGTCCCATACGTGATTTAACAGGCGGATTTAACATGTGGCGCAAAACAGCCCTTGAAAAAATCGATCTGGCTTCCATTATTTCTAAAGGCTACTCGTTCCAGATAGAAATGAAGTACAAGGCGTATCGCGCAGGCTGCCTGATTAAAGAGATACCGATTATATTCACAGATCGAAAACAGGGAAAATCGAAAATGTCAAAAAAAATATTTTTCGAGGCTCTGTTGAATATCTGGAAAATAAGAAACACAGACAAACCGAATCTTGGCGAGTTTTTAAAATTCGCGGTTACAGGCTCGCTGGGATCCATAACAAATCTGGTTATATTTTTTATTTTCGCCGATGTTTTTGGTTTTCATGAAATCCCTGTAAGCACAGGATGTTTCATGATAGCCGCGACGCAGAATTATTTTATTAATCATTTCTGGTCTTTTAAAAATAATACAGCCGGCGTTAAACCTTCTTTTAAAAGATGGGCGCTTTTTATCTGCACTTCATTGGCAGGGCTTGCGCTTAATATTTTGGTGATGTCATTAGTATTGAATTATTTTAATCCGCCTTTTAAAGTTATTGCCCAGGCGGCGGGAATAATGGCAGGTATGATTGTAAATTTTATATTGTCAAAATTTATCATATTTAGAAAGGCTGGAACCAGTAATTGAAAGTTTGGCATAAAACATTATTGGTTTCGTTATGCTTTTTGGGCCTTTTAATATCATTCGCATATCACATAAGCGTAAACAATGGCGAAATGGAAGATATCAGGGCGCAGGTTTTTGTAAATATCGAGATTGATAAAATCAATATGCATAATGTTTATATTAAAGCTTTTCTGGAAAGCGGTGAAAAGCAGTATTCATTTTCATTTGATGATACAAAATCAGATAGGGTTATTTTAAACACGGAAATTTATTCAGAAAATTCGATGCCTCCTTTTATACGTTCATTGTATTTATGTGTGCCGAAAGAAAACGCGGACGGGATAANAAAAACAATAAACGGAATCAGTATTTTCATTGGNAATAAACTATTCTATTTTACAGGCTCCCGGATCATGGAATTACAGTACAGCGAACAGGGGGATTCNNTAATATATGAACTTAACGGGCTTTCGTATAACAAATCTTTTTTTGCCGNGTTATTTAATAAATCGTGGATTAACTGGTACGGCGATTTAAACTTCGCAATAAAATCTGCATTTTCAATTCTTTTTCATCCCGAAAAATACTTCATGATATGGATATTCAC
>WQTB01000166.1 GCA_009786495.1 Treponema sp. | reverse complement strand
AGCGTGGCGTAAATAAAGCTAATGGATATCTAAATTTCCGTGGAACATTGTTAAAAGAATTATTCTTTTCCGGTTCCAGCGAGATATAGTGATGGCAGGGTTTTTACACTCAAAAAACCCAATGTTAGGAGGAAAATTTGGCTGTTGTAACAATGAAAAATCTCCTTGAATCAGGAGTACATTTCGGCCACCAGGTGAAACGCTGGGATCCAAGGATGAAGAAATACATCTTCGCGGAAAGGAACGGCATTCACATCATCGATCTGCAAAAAACCATTCAGTCCATCAAGGACGCGTACGAAGCGGTGCGAAGAACCGTAGCGGCCGGAAAAACGGTGCTTTTTGTAGGAACCAAAAAACAGGCCCAGCAGGCCGTCCAGAAAGAAGCCGAGCGCTGCGGAATGTACTATGTAAACAACCGCTGGCTTGGCGGAATGCTTACCAATTTTGTGACAATCAAAAAATCTCTTCTGCGCCTTAAAAAACTGGAAAAAATGGAAGTTGACGGCACTTTCGAAAATCTCACAAAAAAAGAAATTTCAGGGCTTGGCAAGGAACGGATTAAACTTCAAAAAAACCTTGGCGGCATCAAGGAGATGAAAGAGCTCCCCGGCATCCTTTTTATTATCGATACAAGAAAAGAAGCGATTGCCGTAGCCGAAGCGCAGCGTCAGGGCATCCCGATAGTCGCTGTTGTCGACACAAACTGCAATCCCGACGGCATCAATTATCCGATTCCCGGAAATGACGACGCGATCAGGGCGATTACGCTTTTTACCCAGATAATCGCGAACGCGGTAATCGAAGCAGATAACGAAGTCGGTCTAAAGATCATTGAAACGCTCGGCGATGAAGATGAAGACATGGAAGGTCTTTTAACCGACGCTTCTTTAAAAGAAGAAGACAGGGAAATCGATATCGAAAAATACACCACGGAAGAAGCGTACAGAGCGGCCAAGGAAGGCGAAAAAATTTCAGATGACGATGACGATGAAACGCATATTCATGTCGATGTTGATAAAGTATACAAGGAGTAGATAATGGCGGAAATCAGCGCTGGCGATGTAAAAAAACTCCGGGAAAAAACCGGTGCGGGAATGATGGAATGCAAGAACGCGCTTGTCTCCACGGAAGGCGATTTTGCGAAAGCGGAAAAACTTCTTAAGGAAAAAGGGCTTGCGGCTCTTGAAAAAAGAGCGGGACGCGCGACCAATAACGGAAAGATTTTTGTAAAAATAAAGAGCGACGGAACTTCGGCTGTGTTAGTCGAATTAAATGCGGAAACCGACTTTGTCGCCAGAAACCCGGAATTCATCGCGTTAGGTGAAACAATCGCGGATAAGGTTCTTGAAAAGGGACTGAGCGAAGCGTCAAGCGATCTTACCGACATGGTTCAGGACCTTGCGACAAAAATCCGCGAGAACATGGGCTTAAAACGCCTTCGCCTTGTAAAGGCGTCGCAGAATGAATACATAACAAAGTATATTCACGGCGATGGCAATATCGGCATTGTGGTAAAATGCAGCTCTGACAAGCCTGAGATATTCAAAAACGAAGACGTTAAGTCATTTATATTTTCGCTCGCATTGCACATAGCGGCCTTTAACCCCGCGGCGGTCGACCGCACAAAAATCGATCAGGAATGGCTCAAGGAACAGGAAGGCATTTTCAAGGTTCAGATGGAAAAGGACGAAAAACTCAAAGGAAAACCCGAAAATGTACTTTCAGGCATTCTTCAGGGTAAGGTTAACAAATTCCTTTCTGAAATCTGCCTTATGGAACAGGGTTATGTGAAAGACGAAAAAATAACTGTGGCAAAAGCGATAGAAGAATGCGGCAAAAAAACAGGCGCAAAACTCACAGTAGACAGCTATGTCTATTATAAGGTAGGCGCCGAGTAAAGCACAGCGAAGCTGTGCAGCTGGGATAAAATTAGCACGGCGTGGCGCACAGCAAAGGTCAACGAGACGAATAAAAGCGCGAGGGATTTATCCCGAGCAGCGCGCCCGGGGCCGAGTAAAGCACAACGAAGCTGTGCAGCTGGGATAATATTAGCACGGCGTGCAGATGAGGTTATATGCAGGATGTAATAATATCTAACGAAGAACGGATGAAAAAAACGGTGGCAAGCTTAAAAGAAGGGTTTGCCGCCCTGCGGACAGGGCGGGCTTCGGCTGCCCTGTTCGACAGGATTCGCGTTGACGCGTACGGAGAAAAAACTCCGCTTAATCAGGTTGCAAATATTTCTGTTCCTGAAGCGAGATTAATCGTTATTCAGCCGTGGGATAAAAATCTGATAGCGGAAATTGAAAAATCAATACGTTCATCCGAACTTTCCCTAAATCCTTCCAACGACGGAAAAATAATAAGGATTTCAATTCCGCCTTTAAACGAGGAACGGCGCAAGGAGCTTGTCAAACACGCGAAGAATCAAGCTGAACAGTCAAGGGTCGCTGTAAGAAACATAAGAAGAGACGGCAACGACGAGCTTAAAAAACTTTTAAAAGACGCCAAAATAACTGAAGACAATGAAACAAAAGGCGCGGACGAGCTTCAAAAACTCACAGACGGCTATATCTCCCAGATAAACAAAGTCCTTGAAGAAAAAGAAAAAGAAATAATGGAAGTTTAATGGAGAAAGACTCTGTTCTTCCCGCGGAAAAATTTCCGGCGCATATCGGCGTNATAATGGACGGAAACGGACGATGGGCGCAAAAAAGAGGCCTTGTCCGCACGCAGGGGCATCTTGAAGGGCTAAAGGCGGCAAAAAGAATCGTGAAAGCCGCAAGCGAATTAAACCTGAAATATTTAACGTTATACGCATTTTCTACAGAGAACTGGAAACGCGCCGAAGAAGAAGTCGGATTTATAATGTCCCTTGTAAAGCAGTACCTTCGCGCGGAATTTAATTTCAGCAGAGAAAATAATATACGCACCCGTTATACAGGCGATTTTTCCGGCCTTCCCGCCGACATTCAAAAAGAAATTACAGATTCAATAAAAGATACAGCGGGTTTTAACGGGCTGCAGGTTATACTCGCGATAAATTACGGCGGAAGGGACGAGATATTAAGAGCGTTCCGCAAAATTGAAGCTGCCGGAAAAAAAGCGGATAATTTAAATGAAAATGATTTTCGAATGTATCTTGATAACCCTGATATACCTGATCCTGATTTAATTATCCGCAGCGCAGGCGAATACAGGACAAGCAACTTCCTTTTATGGGAAAGCGCCTATTCAGAATTGTATATTTCTGATAAACTGTGGCCAGACTGGGAGAAAAGCGATCTGGAGGCAGCCATCATTGATTTTAAAAAAAGAGAAAGGCGTTACGGTGCCGCCGGGACAATTACAGGCGGAGATTTCTGTCCGCGTGATATTCAGGATCNAAAATGAGAAAGATTATTGAACGTCTTTTGGTTTTCTTTATCGGGGTTCCNCTTGTCATCGGCCTTGTAATTTACCTTCCTTTTAAACACAACCTTGCCTTAAATCTTGTGGTGATTTTCTTTTCCGCAGCGGGCGCTCTTGAGTTTTCCGCGATGCTGGAAAAAAAGTCCGTAAAAATTCCAAAAGCCGAAAGCATAATTCTCGGGCTTCTCGGGCCGTTAGCTGCTACAGCTCACATCAACTTTGAGCTTCCGGGATGGGTTATCCCTGTAATCATTATGACAGGATTGGGATGGGCTTTGCTTTCGGGCGTATTTTCCCGTTCTGCGGAAATTGAAACAATACTAAACAGAATTGTCGGCAGGTTTTCCTTATTGATTTATCCCGGTTTATTCATGTTCTGGCTCGCTTTTATGNGNAGATGGAACAATCCCGCNGCGGTTCTTTTATTCCTTTTTATAACATTCGCGAATGANTCAATAGCGTGGCTTTTCGGATCGCTATTCGGCGCGAATAACCGCGGAATAATCACTGTAAGCCCGAACAAGAGCATTATGGGTTATATCGGCGGATTAATCGGCTCCGTATCAGTTGTCGCAGGGGCGCTGCTTTTCTTCCCGTCGTATTTCC
>WQTB01000165.1 GCA_009786495.1 Treponema sp. | reverse complement strand
TCTGCCGGAATTTTATCGCCTGATGAAACAAAAGCCGCGTTCTGGGGAACTGACGGGCTTGAACTTTGGGATTACACAAACTGGCAGCTCATTTACAGATTAAACAGGGACGCGGTTCTTTCCTGCGCATGGATCAATAACAGGCAGTTATTAACAGGNAATTCGCGGTTCATTGAAGATATAAATATATCGAGCCTTACATATCCNCGCAGAAGAATTTGCCTTTCCGGCGTTGAAGAAATCGGTTTTGAAGAAGCAGGCACAAGAGTGATGGCAAGAATGGGNACTGCCTGGTTCGCGACNGATGAAAGAAACGCGTGGGCATCGGTAACAAATGTCCGTGTGCGGCCGATTACATTTTCTTCTGAACGTTTCCGCGTTTTCCTTGAAACACAATTTTCCGGACCTTACGCGAATATCCCGATGGTGCGCAATCTGCGCTCTACAAATACAGTGCCGCTTTTANCCGGATTGGAATCCGCCCGNGGAAGACCTCCCGCTGTAAACATATACCCNTCAGAACCGCAAATACAAACCGCGCTATGCTTTGATCTTTATGATGATGACACCGGGCTGGCGCAGGTTTTAGCCGCGCTTGGAAGGTTTAATATAAAAGCGACTTTTTTTATGAACGGTGAATTTATCCGCCGCAACCCTCACGCCGTGTCCGCCGTAATGGAAGCCGGTCACGAAGCGGCATCGCTTTTTTACGCGCCTATCGATCTTTCGGACACAAGATACCGCATAACGCGAGAGTTTATTACCCAGGGTCTTGCGCGTAACGAAGATGAGTTTAACCGCGTTACGGGAAGAGAGCTTTCGGTTTTGTGGCATCCTCCGTTTTACCGCAGTTCCGCATTAATTAATACAGCGGCATCTTCGGCAGGTTATGTAAATATCGCCAGAACAATTGATCCGGGTGATTATCTTTCAAGGGAAGACGCGCTGAGGCTTAACCTCCGCCTTGCTTCTCCCGCGGAAATGATCGATCAAATAATTCAAAGAAGAGAGCCAAACGCGGTAATTCCTGTGCGTCTTGGACTGCTTCAGGGTGGCAGGGATGATTATCTTTTCCGGCACATAGAAGTATTAATCGATGCGCTGCTGCGCTCCGGCTGCGGTATTGTAAAAGTATCGGCAGCAATTCGCAGATAAAATTTTTCCGATGTATTTAAAAACGCCGCAGAACGACGGAGCGCTTCTTGACAGCATTCCTTCTTTGATAAATAAAACATTCCCTATTCCCGGACGTTTCAGAAACGCGCTGCCTTCCGATATTGCGGAACTTTCCGGTCTTCTTACAAACAGGCGCGGAGACAGATCTCTTTCCTATCTTACAAGGGCTAATCATCTTTCGGCTTATCTTCATTACTTCCTTCCGTGGAACCTGTACCGACTATGCCTTCTCCTGCCGAATCTTGAAATTAATTTATCACCGGGAGAAGCGGTCGCCGATCTGGGCTGCGGACCGATGACATTTGCCTGCGCGCTTTGGATTGCCCGTCCCGATTTACGCAATATACCGCTTGAGTTTTACTGCATTGACAGAAGCAGTCCCGTGCTTGAAGCGGGAATGAAATTTTTTAACGCTCTTANCGTAGAAAACGCAGATAATAAAAGNAGTCCATGGAAAATAATTCCTGTTAAAGAAGATNTTGACATCANAAAAAAATATACATCCGGCCGCGCAAAAAGAGCGTCTCTTGTCTGCGCCGTAAATATCTACAATGAGTTTTTTGATCGTATTTCGCATAACAATACCGCAGGGCTGCGGCAAATTGCGGCTAACGCGGCGCGGTNTATGCTTGGAAGAGCGGAGGAAAACGCGTCATTTCTTNTAATAGAACCGGGTGTTCCGCAGTCAGGACNTTTTATTTCTCTTCTGCGCGGTGAATTTATCGATCTTGGGTACACNCCCGCGTCTCCATGCACGCACGCTTCCGCCTGCCCATGCGCGGCNGGGCAAAAACGCTGGTGTCATTTCGCGTTTGAAACAANAGACGCGCCAAAGGAACTTATGCGTTTATCAACAGCCGCGAAATTACCAAAAGAACGCCTTGTGATGAGTTTTTTACATATAGAAAACGCGTCACGCGCGGAAAACAGCGGGATTCGTGTAATTTCTGACGTTTTTTCATTACCCGGCGGGCGTTTTGGGCGTTACGGCTGTTCGGCGGACGGGCTTCTCCTTCTAACCGGAGATAAATATAAAATTGATGATATGACTTCATTCAGTTTGATTAACGTAAATCAAAAACATACCGGCTCCGCTGTTGACCAAAAAAGCGGCGCTAAAATACTGGAGTTGCAATGAACACAAATACGCGTTTTTCCAGCATGCACACGCATACAAATTTTTGCGACGGCAAAGATGATGTGGAAACCATGTGCCGCGCGGCATATGAAAAAAAANTGTACTCTATTGGNTTTAGCGCACACTCTCCCGTAGAAAAGCAAACCGGCGTTATCAGCGACTGGAATTTAAAGGAAAACANGGTAAATGAATATATCTCGGAAGTCCGCGCGGCAAAAGAACGCTGGCAGGGNAAACTTAAAGTTTTTCTTGGGTACGAGATGGATTACATCANCGGCAGACGNACGGCGCTTGACAGTGATATAAAAGCGTTAAATATGGATTATTTAATCGGCAGCGTTCATTATATTTTCCCCNAAAACGGAGCGGAACCGTTTACAATAGACGGCTCCNGGGAAGAATTTGAAAAAGGTTTAAATGAAGGTTTTAACGGAAACGCCCTTGAACTGATGCATTCCTATTATGACGCGCAGGCTGAGATGATCGCTCTTGGAGGTTTTGAAATTTTAGGCCACGCCGATCTGATTAAGAAAAACAGTCATGATAAAAATTTATGGCATCCTGAAGAAGAATTATGCCGTCAAAGAGAAATCGCGAAAGCCGCGAAAAATTCAAACATTGTTATCGAAATCAATACAGGCGGAATAAACAGAAAAAAAATAAATGATGTTTATCCTTCGTTATCATTTTTATATATTATAAGAGAATATGATATACCTGTAATAATAACATCAGACGCGCACCGCGCGGTTGATATTGACGGCGCGTATGATTTTGCGTTAAATACGCTTAATATAGTTAAAATTAAGGAACATGTTATATTTAACGGAAAAATTGACGGAAAATCTGTTTGGTTAAAAGAAAAAATCCTTAAATGAAGCATTTTTAAATTAAATTTGACTTATTCAAAAAGATAATTAAATACAAAAAAATATGAATAAAATGCTCGACCGTCAAATGCTTTTATATTATATTCAATGTTAAGGAGTTATCATGTCAAAGACAAAGCAATCACCAGGGTCGCTGCTTCTGGATCATCTTGGAAAGTACGCACTTAATTGTAATAGACTTTCCAAGGAGATAAAATGCAGTCAGACCGCGCTAAGGCTTATCAGCCTTGACAAAAGCAGGATTACTACATCAATTGCGGTGCGTCTTGCGAAATATTTCACCACAAAGCCGGAATACTGGCTGTTAGCGCAAATGGATTATGATCTTGAAAAAGCCGCTAATAATAAAACATTAGCAAAAGCTATTAAGGGAATTTCCAANGCGGCTATTCCGGCAGGTAAGGAAAAAAAGTAATTCTGTTTAAGACCGGANATGAGAAATTGGAGTAACGTGTGTTCACCCGNCTCCAGTTTCTCANTTTTTTATNATATATGCGTTAATATAAATAAATTTNNTCATACTGCGATTATCTGTATTTTTCCACACCGTTACGCGAACAATGCTGATAAACCGCGCAGCCTGAACAGAAAGGACTGACAGGACGGCATATCTTCTGCCCGTAGAGAACAAGAAGATAATTAATTCTTTTCCAGTATTTTTTTGGCAGAATTTCCCGTAAAATCATTTCGGTTTCATCCGGATTTTTTGAAGAAAGAACGCCGAGCCGGTTTGTGATGCGGTGAACATGAATATCCACGCATACACCATACATATCGAACGCTTCCGTTATCACAAGATTGGCGGTTTTTCTGCCGACACCGGGAAGCGCGAG
>WQTB01000164.1 GCA_009786495.1 Treponema sp. | reverse complement strand
TCAATCGTCTGCGTGCAGTCGCCCGCCGCGTAAATATCCGGCGCGGAAGTTTCGGACTTGCCGTTCACTATAATGCCGCGATCGATATCAGCGATGCCTTTTAAAAGCTGTGTATTCGGGCGCACGCCGACAGCGAGAACAAGAATATCAAAATTGACGAGGCTGCCGTTTTCAAAAACCGCTTTGTCATTATCGAATTTTTTTACGCTCGTTTCCAGTTTAAACTCGGTGCCTTTGGCTTGTAAGGTGTCCTGTTTTTCAATGTGCCTCTGTACAACCGCCGCCGCGTCTTTATCCAGAATGCTGGAAAGGATTCGAGGCGCAAGGTCTGCGATTGTTATTTTCGCGGCTCTCTTNGCGATTCCTTCCGCGCATTTAAGCCCGATTAATCCCGCGCCGATTATCAGCACATTGGNGCCGCTTTTTTCCGAAAGCATTTTGTCAAGGCTGCGCGCGTCATCAAGGCTCATGAATGTTACTTTNTTCTTTACTGTATCGAGCCCTTCAAACGGCGGNACAAACGGGGAAGAACCCGCGGCGACAAGCAGTTTATCGTAGGGAAGATTTCCGCCGTCTGATAAATCAAGCCGTTTTTTACCCGCGTCGATTTTTGTTACTGTTACATTTTTTAAAAGCGTAATATTGTTATCCGCGTAAAAATTTTCGCCGCGGTATTTCATTTTTTCTTCTGTCACTTTGCCAAGCAAAAGATATGAAATGAGCGGGCGCGAGTATGTGTGATGCGCTTCATTTGTGACGATCGTAATTTCTCCACGCTCTTTTGTCCGGCCCGCCGCTTCAGATGCGCGAATGCCTTCCGCCGCGCCGATGCCTGCAGCTGAATTGCCGATAATAACATATTTCATGATCAGATCCTTTCTTCAAAAACAATCGCGCCATTGGGGCAGCCCTTAACGCACGCCGGCGTTATACCGCCTTCTACATTTGACGGCGACGCGGCGTTTACTTTTATGCAAAGCTCGCACTTTTCTACCGCGCCGTCTTCGGACGGCGAAACNGCGCCGTAAGGGCAGCTAAGGATGCAGGTGTAGCAGCTAACGCATCTGTCATGATTGATGGTAATGACGCCGCCTGTTATCGTTAGCGCTCCCGTGATGCAGCCCTTTACGCACAGCGGCTCATCGCAGTGTCTGCATGAAACCGCGAAACTTATTCCGTCTTTTTCTTCTATTTTTATTTTTGGCCTTATCTTAATGTCTTTTAACGCGCGCGCCATATCGTTTTCGCCCTGTTCATCATCTGCGCTGATGTTGGCGAAAGCGCAGTAGTATTCGCAAAGGTGACAGGCCAGGCACCACTTTTCGTTAACATAAACTCTTTTCATGTTTGATTCCTTATTCGCAATTACGCATTCGGCATTTTCAAATACTCATCGCGTCCCGCGCCGACTGACACATAACGGATTGGGCAGCCTATTGCTTTTTCTATATAGCGGATATATTTAACCGCCGCCTGCGGAAGATCATCGATTTTCCGGCATTTTGAAATATCTGTTTTAAAGCCTTCAAGATATTCAAACACGGGTTTCGCTTTTGAAAGTTTATCGCCGCACGGAAACTGACCGGTTTTTATTCCGTCAATTTCATACGCGGTGCAGACAGGAATTTTTTCAAAGTATGAAAGCACGTCAAGCTTTGTCAGCGCGATAACGTCCGCTCCCTGCGTAATTACTCCGTACCTGCTCGCGGGAATGTCGAACGCGCCGACTCTGCGCGGGCGGCCGGTTGCGGCTCCGTATTCCGCGCCCGCTTCACGGAGAACTGAAGCTTCATCGCCTGTCATTTCAACAGCGAACGGCCCTTCGCCTACGCAGCTTGAATAAGCTTTCATTACGCCGATGACAGTATCGATTTTTTTTCCTGGAATGCCCGCGCCGATCGGCGCGTAGGCGGCAAGCGTCTGCGATGATGTCGTGTAGGGATAAATGCCGTAATCAATGTCGCGTAACGCGCCAAGCTGGGCTTCAAACAAAATGTTTTTTCCCGCGTCTACGGATTTATTTAAATATTCTGTTGTGTCTGTTATAAACGGAAGAAGCCTGTTGCCGTATTCGCGAAGCCATGAAAAAATGCCGCCGCTTTCTAAGTTTGAAGAACCGTAACTTTTCAAAGTCATATTTTTCCATGAAATAATATTTGTTAGCTTCTGATTCAGGGCGCTGTCCTGCGAAAAAAGGTCTAACATTCTAAGCCCCTTTTTCATATACTTGTCGCCGTACACGGGAGAAATGCCGCGCTTTGTCGAGCCGTATTTCTGATCCCCAAGTCGCTCTTCTTCCAGAATATCCTGCTGCTTGTGATACGGCATACAAATAAACGCCTTGTCGCTGATTTTTAAATTTTCGGATGTCACCGTTATGCCTTTTTCCCGCAGCTTGTCAATTTCGCCGCAAAGATGTTCAATGTCGATAACCATTCCGCAGCCCATAATATTTGTTACGCCGTCGCGGAGAATTCCTGACGGCAAAAGGTTTAAAATAAATTTCCCTTTTTCATTGATAACAGTATGCCCCGCGTTATTTCCGCCCTGATAACGGCAGATTATGTCGTAGCCTTCAGAAAGCAAATCGACCATACGGCCCTTGCCTTCATCGCCCCAGTTAATTCCGACTATTGCTGTAAGCATATATTTCTCCTTGCTTGTGAACGCAGCGGCGTGTCGATCGCAGTATGCACAAAAAAGGCATTCATCGCATGATACGAAGACAGCTTCATCCGGTTAAACCGGCTTCTACTGCCACGCACCATCTGATGAACGCCCTTGTTCCTTTTAATTTATACAGGAAATTGTTTGATTAGTCAAGGGCGGCTTTCCTTGTATCTGTTGTTAATCAGACGCTTCGGCTGTCTTAGCCGCCGTTTCCGCGGCTTTTGTAAAATCGCTGTGAAGCAATGAAACGGCGATTTCATCCAAAGCGTCATTAATGCGGGAAGGCCACGTTTTTTGTTTTAATTCAGCCAGCGTTTTTTTCGCCGTTTTTTTATCCATGTTGTCGCATGCGGTTTTTACGGCAAGCAGATTTTCCTTTAAAATAATCAGGTTCTCAGGCGTTATTTTTTCATTGTTATCTGCGTCATCCGCCGGATCCGGCGTCATTTTTTTAATCAGGGAATTTATTATTTCCATGAACGCCGGAGTTTCAGATAACATCGTTTTTATGTCGGATTCCCTGCCCGCGTTTTCCAGCTTGGCCGCGATACCGGAAAGCTGCGTCTGTCCGATATTGGCAAGGGCGCTCTTTATCCCGTGGATTATCGTAACATAAAGTTTTATTTCTTCTTTGCCCGGGCTTTGATATTCATTCGTGACATTGTTAAAATTCTGAAACAGATTTTCCAGCAGATTCACCGCTCTTTTCGCGTCATTAATAAAATATTTTTCTACATTGGAGATATTCGGATTATTGATAAAATCATGTTCTCTTTTAAGNTGTTCAAGCCGCGCTTTTTCAATTACTTCAGGCGGTTTTTTATTTCTGATAAATTCGTTTAAACAGTGATTCANTTCGCGCGAATCAATCGGTTTGGAAATAAAACCGTCAAAACCNTTTTGCAAAAACATTTCTTCCTGCCCGATAATTGCATTGGCTGTAAGCGCGATTATATTCCGGCTGTATCCCATGCCGCGGATTATTTTAACGGCTTCTACGCCGTCCATTTTCGGCATCATGTGATCCATGAAAATAATGTCGTATACATTGCCTTCTTTTATTTTATCGATCGCTTCAAGTCCGTTAAACGCCGTATCAATATTTAAACCGTATGGAGTAAGCATGCCTTTTATTACATAAATGTTTGATTCTACGTCGTCTACCGCGAGAACGTATCCGTACGGCATATATTCGCGGATAAACTGCGTTTTTTTTGTCAGCGCCGGGCTGTTAAAATGATGGTTCCGCATTTTATCCGTAAGCTCGGTTCCGCATACGGCAGCGCCAACGCGCTTCTGCGGAATACGCGTTGTAAAAGTTGATCCCGCGCCGGGTTCGCTTTCCACAGTGATTTCGCCGTTCATAATATTAAGAAGACGTTTTGTAATGCTCATGCCAAGTCCGGCTCCGA
>WQTB01000163.1 GCA_009786495.1 Treponema sp. | reverse complement strand
TGTTATCAGGGCGACAGGAGATAACCCGTTCGTTTTTTCCGATGCGGCTTCGGCTTTAAACGCTCAGGCTATGGCGCTTAACGCGGATTATTCAGGTTTTTTCGGTCTTCCATACGGCGCAGGTATTGAGTCTGTCAACGCTTCCGCGCTTTTCCGCGCCGAGATCGAAGCGGTTGAAAAACCTGAACGCGAACATGTGTGCCCTTATTTATACAATCATCCGGAAATTTTTTCACTTCACCGCCCGCTCGCTCCGCTTCGATGGCAGGGCGCGGATATCCGTATTACAATCGATACACAGGAAGATTTCGACAGAGCGCAGGAACTTTTTTCCGCGCTGCAAGATGAGCCGTACAGATATCAAGGACAAACCATTACTAAAAAATATTCGGAGATATTCTGCTGATGAAAAACGGTGGAATTCTGGTTGTTCCGGCAGTAGAAAAAGGCAGGGGCGGCGGTCATTTATGCAGATGCGCCGCGCTCGTGTGCGGCCTTCGCGCGGTGAACCGCGATGCGCTGCTTTACGTTCCGGTTTTGTCAAACGAAATATTAAAACTTTTTATGTCAATGGGATTTGACGCTTCATGGTGTGTAAAATCAGATACAACGAACGAAGAGTTAAAAAAAAGGTTTGATCTTATTTTGCTTGACCGTTATCAAACTCCGCCTGATGAGTTTTTGCGCTGGAAAAAAATTGCGCCTGTTGCCGGAATTGATGAGGGCGGTGTCTGCCGTGATGATTTTGATTTTTTAATTGATATGCTGATTCCTGAAAAATTGGGCAGACCAAAGGCGAATATTTCTTCTCCTGCGTTTTTAATTAAGAATAAAGCCGCGAACCACACTAACCACACTAACGGAGACGGATTTTTACTTCAGAATAATATAGGTTCTTCCAGTGATTCACTGTTTAAAATTTTGATTACATTCGGGCAGGAAGATCCTTCCGGACTTGGGTTAAAAACCGCTTTCATACTTTCTAAAATGAAAAATATTGATCATTATGAAATTACTTTATTAAAAGGCAATTTAAATAATTCAAATTTTAAAAATTCTGTTCCTGATTGTGTTAATATACTTGATGTTATTCCAAATCTCGCTGATCACATTCATGAGTATGATTTAATTGTAACTCATTACGGATTAACGGCATACGAAGCGCTTTTTGCCGGTGTTCCTGTTCTTCTTTCGCATCCTACTCCTTATCATAAAAAACTTGCTAAAGCCTCAGGGTTTGTAACATTTAATAAAGATTTTTTATCAGGAAATAAAAATACATCCCGCTTAGATAAAGAATCAATTATTAAAATGCTAACCGCAAAAACGCAGAAGACGCGCAAAAATTTTATTTACGAAGATTCCTCCCGCGTCTCGCTTGTTGAATTGATAAATAGTTTTTCGCCGCAGGTAAACGAAGTCTGTCCTGTTTGCGCTTTCGGGAGCGGAAGGAGTGCCACGCGTTTTAAAGATCGAACCTATCGCCGCTGTTCAAACTGCGGTATAATCTACATGGACAGAATAAATCCGCCTCCGATTGAATACGAAAAGGAATATTTTTTTGCAAGCTATTTAAAACAATACGGTAAAACATATCTTGATGATTTTGAAAATATCAAACAATCGGGAAAGCAGCGTTTAAAAATTATCTCCGGAATTTTACGCGGGGATAACGCGCATCACTGGAATTCAAAAGCGCCGGTGGCACAAAAAGAAAATACTGAACTTCCAATGCTTCTGGATATTGGCTGCGCGTACGGTCCTTTTCTCGATGCTGTAAGGGAAGAAGGTTTTTCTCCATTCGGCATAGATCCCGCAAATGACGCGGTAGATTATGTAAATAAAACACTGGGAATACCTGCCGTCCGGGGCTTTTTCCCGCATTCGTCACTAGACAAACAACGCTGCGATGTAATAACCCTCTGGTATGTCATTGAGCACTTTCAGGATTGTGTTTTAGTTTTAAAAGAGATAAAAAAACTCTTAAAACCAAACGGTATTCTCGCTTTTTCAACGCCTTCATTTTCAGGTATATCAGGCAAATCTTCATTAAAACGTTTTCTGTTATCAAGCCCTGCGGATCATTATACAATCTGGTCGCCCGCGGTATGTAAAAAAGCGCTTTCTCTGGCAGGTTTTAAAGTTAAAAAAATAGTAGTAAAAGGACATCATCCTGAAAGATTCCCTGTACTGGGAAAGTACGCTGATAATAAAAATGGTATTTTGTATTATACTTTGTTACTGGTCAGTAATCTGTTTCGATTAGGNGACACTTTTGAAGTTTACGCCGAAAATATNTTAAAAAGAAAAAACACTAACTAAACGCTGTAATACTTTTNAATTTCTGCTATACTTCCACACATGAAAGAAACAATNATCATCCTTGGCGCCGGTGTCATGCAGGGGCCTGCGATCAATATAGCTAAAGAGCTTGGGCTTTACACAATCGCCCTTGACGGCAATTCGTCTGCGCCGTGTGTTGCAATGGCTGACAGATTTGAACAGATTGATTTAAAGGATAAAGAAGGAATAGAATCGTTCGCGCGGTCGATAAAAAAAATATCAAAACGCCTCGGCATAATGACGGCGGGAACGGATTTTTCCGCAAGCACGGCGTGGACAGCGAACAAGTTAAGTCTGCCCGGTATTCCATACGAATCCGCGTTAAACGCATCAGATAAATCCAGAATGCGTGAATGTTTTAAGAAGGCTTCTCTCCCCTCCCCCGAATTTTTTACAGTTACGTCAGATTCCGAATTTATGGTTTCGAGGCAGCCGCTTCCCCTTTCATTTCCAATGGTAATAAAACCTGTTGACAATATGGGAAGCAGAGGCTGCCGCCGTGTTGATTCAATGGACGAATTTTACGAAGCTGCGAAAACCGCGATTGGTTTTTCGCGCACAGGCAAAGCAATCGCCGAGGAGTACATGGAAGGGCCGGAATTTTCCGTGGATGCGATAGTGCATCATGGAAACATAACAATATGCGGCCTCGCGGACAGGCACATTTTCTTTCCTCCCTACTTTATCGAAATGGGGCATACGATGCCGACTGATATAGGTGAAATGGATCAATTAAAAATTTTAGAAACATTCCGAAGGGGAATACACGCGCTTGGGCTTGCCGGAAAGAACAGCGCCGGAGCCGCGAAGGGAGATATTAAAATGACATCAAACGGTCCGATGATTGGCGAGATAGCCGCGCGTTTATCCGGCGGGTTTATGTCAGGCTGGACTTATCCTTATTCATCAGGCGTACTACCTGTAAAAGCCGCGATACAGGCTGCAATGGGACTGGAGCCTGATTGTTTGATTCAGCAAAAAAAATGGACTTGCGCGGAAAGAGCTTTTATTTCCATACCGGGAACGGTGTTAGGGGTTAGGGATCAAGGGTTAGGAGCTAGGGATAAGGGATCAGGAGCTAAGGATCATGGATCAGGGACTGGGGATCGGGGACTGGGGATTTTTGTGAATGATTACTTTCCGCGTGTTTCCAAAGGTGATAAGGTGTCATTTCCTGAGAATAATGTTACTAAATGCGGTAATATTATCGCTTCCGCGCCGGATCGGGAAAGCGCGTGTAAGGCTGCTGAGAATGCAGCCCGTAGTATATTAATCAGGCTGGATCCGTCAGATCCGCAGACTGAAGCGTTTTTATTTCAGGAATCTCGTATAGAAGAACACAGATCAGTCGGTAATTCATACAAATTTCCGCCTGATGCTTTTCAATTAAATAAGGAATTAATAGATGAATTGAATCAACTCCCGGAATCGCTGCGTGGTATCGAAGCAAGTGTTCGTGAACATCAATTAAGTTCAAAGAACGAAGGTTCTCCTCTAAATGGTTCGTGCAGTTCATGGTCAATTACTCCATTTAATTCATTTCAAAAATCAAATTTAAAAGATTATATGGGTAGAACTGTCGAAGATACGCTTGAAGCTGTCCGTTTGTTGACAGGTTTTATCCTTCCGATTGAGCCTAAAAATGCCGAAAATAATATAAGACTTGGCAGAGAATTTTGGACTGCCTTAGTCCGCGGCTCATATCAAGGCGCTGTTTATTATATTGATTCACTGGGTAAA
>WQTB01000162.1 GCA_009786495.1 Treponema sp. | reverse complement strand
AGCGAATCAAAACCTACGCCGAAAGACAGCGCGATTGTGCAAGCCTTGAGCAAAGCAGTATCGGAAATTTATAAAGTAAACCCGTATCCTGTGGGAATCGGAGGCGGCACTATGGCAGCCAGCCTTCGAAATATAGGCATTGACTGCGCTGTATGGACAAAAACAAACGAAACCCTGCATCAGCCGAATGAGTATGTTCTTTTAGAAAATATTACAGGGGACGCTAAAGTTATGGCGCTTCTTGCGGCAAGTCTTTAAAAATCCCCGGAATGCAGAAATTAAACGCAGAAAAAATAATTTCCGCTTTATGCGACGGCGGCTCTGTCGCGGAAAAACTTTCGTCTTACGAACCAAGAAAGGCGCAGCTTGATCTTCTTTCTTTAATTATCAGCGGATTCAACGAAGACGCGCTTGTTATGGCGGAAGCTGGAACGGGAGTCGGTAAATCATTTGCGTACCTGCTTCCAGCGATGCACTTTGCCGGCGCGAATAAAGAAAAAGTAATTATTTCTACTGCGACAATTACGCTTCAGCAGCAGCTTTTTGAAAAAGACATTCCGCTTGTCGCAAGCTCGATGGGCAATGTTAAAATAAAATCTGTTATAATGAAAGGAAGGGGAAATTATTTATGCCTTCGCCGCTTAGAAGACGCGCTTTCAGAGCCTTCGCTTTTTGATCTTGAGTACGAAGAGCTTTCCTTTATTCACAAGTGGTCGCGTGAAACAAAGACAGGAGAAAAAGCGGAGCTTAAATCAGTACCAGGCGATCAGGCATGGCAGGTTGTCTGCTCTGAATCGGATTTATGCCTTGGAATCCACTGTCCGTGGAAAGAGCAGTGCTTTGTAAACGCGATGCGAAGGGAAGCCTCAAACGCAAATATTATCGTTGTGAATCATCATCTTTTATTTGCTGATCTGGCGGCAAGGTATCAGGGCGCAGGCTACGAAAACGCGGTTGTTNTNCCGCCTTTTAACAGGCTTGTAATTGACGAAGCGCATAAGATTGAAAACGCCGCNACTTCATTTTTTTCCGCTGAATTTTCAAGGGTAGGNCTTTTCCGCCAGCTTGGCCGTCTTTATCATAAAAAGCGCGCGTCTCATTACGGCCTTATCGTTAAATTATGCGCAATGATAAGTTCAGGCAAAGACCCGTTAGACGAAATCGCGGACATTATCGCGAAGACAAAAACCTGCGCGGAAGACCTTGACGTCTGCGCGCTTGAAATCTGCGGACAGGAAGGGATTTACAGGCTGTCACCGGCTTCAGATGAAGCCTTTTTAAAACGAACGCTTTTTGATCATTTAAAATCGCTTCGCGGCAATTTATTAAAGCTTGTCGGCATAATAAAAGAGATAACAGAAGAATGTCTTGATGAAGAAAAAGCCGCAGACCCTGTTGTGTGGGAAATAAAATCAATCATAAAAAGGCTTGAAGGCATCGCTGAAATCTGCGATGTTTTCTGTAAATATAAAAAACATGAAGATGAAGTTTTATGGATGGAGAAAATACGAAGCAAATGGACAGTGTTCACAAGAACTCCGCTTGATCTTGCCCCGATGCTGAAAGACAGCGTGTTTTCAGCTAACAAAACCGTTATATGCGTTTCCGCTACACTTGCGATTAACGATGACTTCCGATATTGGGCGAATCAGTGCGGAATAACAGGGCTTGATAAAAGGCTGCTTTTGTCAGGCTGTTTTCCGTCGCCTTTCCCGTACTCAAGCGCCGTTCTTTTGGCGGCTCCCGCCGACGCTCCGCTACCCGACGAAGAAGGCTATCAGGATTTTGTCAACATGGCTGTAAAAAAACTGGTATCAGCCGCGGGCGGTTCCGCTTTAATTTTATTTACTTCCTATCAGTCTCTTACATGCGCGTATAACGCGGCAAGAGACGAGCTTAACCTGCTTGGCATCCGCTGTTTTAAACAGGGCGATGATGACAGAACCCGGCTGCTTCAGAATTTTTTACAGGACGAGACTTCATGCCTTTTCGCGACAGATTCTTTCTGGGAAGGCGTTGACGCTCCGGGTGACACTTTAAGGCTTGTCATTATCTGCCGTCTTCCCTTTCGCACGCCGGGCGATCCTGTTCTTGAAGCGCGACGGGAAAATCTTGAAAAACTCGGCGGAAATCCGTTCCTTGAGCTGTCGCTTCCGCAGGCAGTAATGAAATTCAAACAGGGTTTCGGCAGATTGATGCGAAGAAGCGCCGACAGGGGCGTTGTAGCCGTTCTTGACAGCCGATTATTTAAAAAAACATACGGGAAACTGTTTTTACAATCCCTGCCTGAAACAAAGACAAGCTTTTGCAGCCTCAATAATAATATCCGCGATATAGAAAACTTTATATATTAATGCTATAATTATATTATTAATGATTTTGGCTTAATAATTGCCGCTTTTCCTTAAAAAACGGGGTAAGTATGTCTGATTTGGAAGAAGTAGAACTTGAAATTACCGACAGCGGTGAAAATTCGTTTGCGGAGAAATTTCTTATATTTTCCATTCTGGGCAAATACTACAGTTTTCCGTCGCGCATAATCGGCGAGATCGCTCTTTTTGACGCGGTATATCCCCTGCCCCTTTTGCCTCCGTATCTTCCGGGAGTTATCAACAGGTACTCTGTTCCGTACGCGTTATTTGACATCGGTCTTTTATTTTACAAGACGCCGAGCCCAAGAAACAAGGTTTTAATTTTTAAGGACGAAATTGATCATATCGCCATTTTAATTGACGATGTTTCAGGCATTACCGACGTTCACACAGAAGATTTATTTATAATGGACAGGGGAGCCGATGCTGCGGAGCTAACGGATATTGTATGCGCTTCGTTCAAATGGAACAACTGTGACGTTCATGTCCTTGATGTCANGCGTATACTGGATCGCATAACAGGAGAAACATTATAGCAATGCGCGTATTTCTCTGCTCATATAATGATTTTACTCTTGCCATTCCNATTAAATACGTTCTTTCAATTTTTCTTGTCACTGAAACGCCTGAAAATAAAACAGCTTACTTTACAGNCGGTTCATCCGCGGAGGAATGCCGCATGAATATCCGCCTTCCNTATCTTTTTAACTGTCATGACGTAAAAATACATCACGGGATCATCATTAAAAAAGAATACAGCGAAGACAGCGTTACGGAAAACATTCTTCTTACGGCGGAAATTAAAAGCGAACATAATATTCCGTCCGCGCATTTTCACCCTGTGCCGAAATCGCTTTCTTATTTTAAAATAACAGATTATATAAAGGGCATACATTTTAATACTCATGAAGACTGCGCTGTCCCTGACGGCGTAATGCCTGAATTAACTCTCCTTTTAAATCCTGCAAAACTGGTTAAAGCTGTTAACAAGGAATACAATCATGATTAATACGCTTATTGTCGACGACAGCCCCGTTGTACGCAAAATTTTAAGGGATTTCCTTGAAGGCGAAGGCTCCTTTAAAATTATAGGCGAAGCGGAAAACGGCGTTGAAGGCGTTGATATGGCAAAACAATTAAGGCCTGATCTTGTCACAATGGATTTTGAAATGCCTTTGATGAACGGTCTTGAAGCGATTATCGAAATAAGAAAATTTTCAGAATGCGGCATAGTTGTTATAAGCAGCCATGATACCGCAAGGATGGCTTATGAAGCCACAGCAAACGGAGCGCATGAATTTTTCGCGAAAAATATTTTTACGTCGCAAATTACAGATATGCAGCGAAACAACGTTATAAGCACATTAAAACACATAACAAACATTAAAAAAAACATCGTTACGCTTAACAATAANGAAACCGAAACCTGCGCCGTGAAAGGAAAGGTTAACTGCATTGTAATCGCGTCGTCAACAGGCGGGCCNATGGCTTTGAGCCAGCTATGTTCCGGTCTTCCTGAAACATTTAACGTTCCAATCCTTCTTGTTCAGCATAATACATCAGGGTTTGACAAGGGTTTTGTTCAATGGCTTGATGAATACGCCAAACTAAAAGTCCGGCTTGCAGATAACGGCATTTTCCCCTGCAGCGGGCATATTTACGTGGCTCCAACAGACAAGCATCTTATTATAGGTTCAGGCGGACTTGTTCTTGATGACGGCA
>WQTB01000161.1 GCA_009786495.1 Treponema sp. | reverse complement strand
TTGAAATTGCATCCGCCAAATACGACATTCCAAGCCTGATAAATGATACCGTGCAGCTTAACCGCCTTCGCTACGAAAGCAGCCCGATCGAATTTATTTTAAAAATAGACGAAAACACTCCGCATGATTTACAGGGAGACGAGCTTCGCATTAAACAGATTTTGAATAACATACTTTCCAACGCGTTTAAGTATACGAATAAAGGTTATGTGAAATTATCCGTAACATTCGAGCCGATTGATGCAGATAACGTTATGATGATTTTTATAGTCACTGATTCTGGCCAGGGAATGACAGGCTCTCAGATTGAAAAATTATTCGACGAATATACGCGTTTTAACGCCGAAGCCAACCGTGATACAGTTGGCACGGGTCTTGGAATGAGCATCACAAAGCATCTTGTGGAAATGATGAATGGAACAATTTCTGTCAAAAGCGAACCTAGCAGCGGGTCTGTTTTTACCGTTCGCATTCCGCAAAAGCGAATGGGAACCGCGGTATGCGGAAGCGAAATGGAAAAAAAACTTCTCGGGCTGCGTTTACAGAGCTCTGTTATAAATAAAAAGACCCGTTTTATCCGCGAATATATGCCTTACGGAAGCGTTCTTCTGGTTGATGATGTTGAATCAAATTTATATGTCGCCAAGGGCTTGCTGTCTCCTTACAGTCTTTCAATCGATACTGCTATAAACGGTTTTGAAGTTCTTGATAAAATTAAAAATGGAAATGTATACGATATTATCTTTATGGATCACATGATGCCGAAAATGGACGGTATGGAAGCCGTAAGGATAATACGCGATATGGGATATGACAGCGCAATAATCGCGCTTACAGCTAACGTACTGATTGGGCAGGAAAAAATGTTCATGGAAAACGGTTTTGACGGTTTCATTTCCAAACCTATTGATTCGCGCGAATTGAACCAGATTTTAAATGATTTTATACGCAATAAAAAACCGTCTGAAGTTGTGCAGGCTGCCCGCGCTGCGCAGCAAAGCGCCGCATCTTCGCGTCAGCAAAATGTGCAGCCTGTTTCTCCTATTATACCCAATTTAAATGTAAAAAAATTAAAGCAGTTTTTTATCGAAGACGCGAAAAACGCTGTAACTGTTCTTGAATATCTTTTAAAAAATATTACGAGCCTTGATAAAGAAGAACTGGAACTTTACATTATTACAGTACACGGAATAAAAAGCGCTCTTGCAAATATCGGCGAGAAAGAGCTTTCAGGCTTTGCGTTAAAACTTGAAAACGCGGGTAATGAAAAACTTTACGATGTAATGAAAGAAGGAACGCCTGTATTAATCAACATTCTTAAATCTTTTATTAATACAAACTTATCTGAAATTCTTAAAAACAATGATGTTAATAATGAAGAAAACGAATACGATTTTTCATATCTATACGTTAAACTAAATGAATTTAAAGACGCGTGCGCGAAGTTTGACAAGCAAAACGTAAACGCCGTTTTAAATGATCTAAAGCAGAAAAAATGGCCCAGTAATATCAAAAATTTATTGGAAGAATTATCGCTTGATATTACTCACAGCGCGTTTAAAAAAGCGATTGCGGCAGCAGACAGGATTCCCTTAAAATGACTTACGCTACTTCGCGCTGTCAAATTCAATTACGCCAAGCTGGAATTTTTGCGCATCAATATTTTTTCTGTATTTCTCTATCGCCTTTTTTTCTTTTTCAAGCTCTTTAAACGAATAAAAAGCGTTTCCGTTATCTGCAACTTCTATATCGGGAACGGAAACCGCTCCAATGTCCTTTATCACCCTGTCAAATGCCCTGTTTTGATCATTTATATTAAAATCGTCCGGTTGAATTTTAAAGCTTTCCTTTTCGATATTACACGGGGAAGACCATATCCTGCGAAAGCCGGATTTTTTAAAATTTAAAAGTTTAATCGCGCTATTGTCTTTTTTCATAAATAAATATCGAACCGCGGGAATCAGCCAGAAAAAAAGCGAGAATACAAGCGGAACAATACCCAGGACGATTCTGATAAAATTATGCGGCTCTTCCATTATAAACTGCAGAAAATAATGCGTATACGAATATATTGCCGGAGCGGCCTGATATTGAATCAGATCGATCAAAGGCCCGGCTGCAGCAGACTGATAAAGAAAATACGAGCCAAAAAGCAGATTAAAAGCGTTAATCGCAATAAACCAAATATTTTGCCCTTTTTTGTTTTTAGAAAAGATTTTTTGTTTTTTTAATGGCGGGATCAGNNTATCATTTTTTTCCGGCGATAAACGCAGNAGNAGTTTTTCAAAACGGTAAACTATCGTTCCTTCTTCCGTGATCTCGGGGCTTCCTTCAAATTTTGAACAAAAGGCTAANATATTTTTTTCAGCTTCAATACTATNGCCGCCTGTAAAAGCCATATATTCAACAAGCGATATTACNCCGCTATTTGCCTGTATGTAATTTATGATCGCAGAGTTTTGAATTTCTTCCCAGTTTTTATCGGGATCATCATCGCCAAAAACAAACGAAAAAATCGCCTTGTGCATCGGCCTTTTTTCCTTTTTGGGCTTTACCGTATTGTTTCTGTACCTGTCATTCGGGCGGGTGATTTCTGAAAAAAACCAGATGCGAAAAAGAATATTAAAAAGTCCGAACTGCAGTGAACCGCCGCTTCCTCCCTTGTCATTCGCTTTTGCCGCTATCTGGATAAAAACCGAAGCAAGAGCGATTGCCAGAAACAGAACAAAATATCCTATCAGCATAACCATAATCCAGACTTTAAATAAAAGGGCAAGACCTTTTTTTACAACATTTGTAATCTTGTCAAAAAACCTTTTAAACACAGCGGCGAATCCGCGGTACCTGTTAATAAATCCGCCAGGAAAATGGTATAAAATTTCACCGGATGATGTTACTTTCAGGTGTCCTGAATATTCATCCGCCGCTTTTGGCAAAAGATCGCTTACTTCAGACAAAGGCAGGGCTGTATCCGCGCATACGTCTGCTATTGTAGCGCCTTTCATCCGCTTTTTTAGAGAAACAAGAATTTTCCTGTACGCTTCGTCCGTTTTCACCTTGCCATGATCTTAGTAAATACATTATAATTTTTCAAGAATGATAATTAAGGAGCGGTAATGCAGCTTTTACAGGGTCTAAAGGGACGATCTCTTGTTGAACCTGAAGATTTTTCCATCGAAGAAATGGAAGCGCTTTTTTCGCTTGCACAATCAATTGAAAGAGACGAAAAATATCTGCGCGAAAGCTGCCGGGGAAAGCTTCTTGCGACGCTTTTTTTTGAGCCAAGCACAAGAACACGCCTAAGCTTTGAAGCCGCGATGCTGCGCCTTGGCGGAAACTTTCTTGGTTTTGCAGATCCGGGGTCAAGCTCAGCTTCCAAGGGCGAAAGCCTTGCGGACACAATTAGAATGGCGGCAAGCTACGCAGACCTTATCGTTATGCGAAACCCGAAAGAAGGAGCCGCCCTTCTGGCTTCCCGTTATTCTCAGGTGCCTGTAATTAACGCAGGCGACGGCGGCCACCACCACCCTACTCAGACTTTAACAGACCTTCTTACAATCAAAATGCTTCTTGGAAATATTGACAGCCTGACTATCGGTTTTTGCGGCGATTTAAAGTTCGGGCGCACCGTTCACTCNCTTTCAAAAGCCCTTTCGCGCTATAAAAATATAAAACTNATTTTTATATCTCCCAAAGAATTGATCATTCCTGATTATTTAAAAAATATTTTAAAGAAAAATAATTCTTCTTTTGATGAAAGGGAAAATCTTGATAAATCAATTAGCGAACTTGACGTTCTTTACATGACGCGCGTTCAGCGCGAAAGATTTTTTAACGAAGACGATTATATCCGCCTGAAAGACGCGTATGTTCTTGACGCGCAAAAAATGTCGGCAGGGAAAGAAAGCCTNGTCGTNCTTCATCCGCTTCCGCGCGTTAATGAAATCTCCGTTGAAGTTGACGCTGACCCCAGAGCCGCGTACTTTAAGCAGGCAAAATACGGTATGTACGTAAGAATGGCGCTTTTAGCGTCAACTTTGGGAGTAATCGATAATTAAAGAGGGATTATGCTTAACGTAGAAGAGATAAAAAACGGAATAGTAATAGA
>WQTB01000160.1 GCA_009786495.1 Treponema sp. | reverse complement strand
ATGTAAGCGCTTTCTGTCTGACTTACCGGTGTGTCGCTACAGCCTGAAATAACCGTAATAAAAAACATTGCGGATAATAAAAATAAAAAAAAATTAAATATTTTCATTAAATGTTCGTTACATTATACCACCGGTTTAAAAGGATTTTCAATGATAAACACATTACCGCTTTCGGCGCCNGGCAATATTTACCGCTTTACAGTTTTATCCGCTTTTTATAAAAATAAAAAAATGTTACACTGCGTTCATGGCTCTTAACTGCGGTATTTTAGGACTTCCCAATGTAGGAAAATCAACCATTTTTTCGGCTTTATGTTCAACTCCGGCGGAAGCCGCGAATTATCCATTCAGCACAGTCAAGGCGAACACTGGCATTATAAACGTGCCTGATCCGCGGCTTGATAAACTGACGGAAATTTTTCAGCCGCAGCGAACGATTCCCGCGACTGTGGAATTTGTCGACATCGCGGGCCTTGTAAAAGGCGCGTCACGCGGCGAAGGACTCGGCAACCAGTTTCTTTCGCACATCCGCGACGCGGCAGTCTACGCGCATGTTGTGCGCTGTTTTGAAAACAGCGACGTTATTCATGTCAGCGACAAACTCGATCCCGCTTCCGACATCGAAGTAATCGATATTGAACTTGCGCTTGCCGATTTGCAAACAGCCGCGAAACGCCGCGAACGCGCGGAAAAATCAATGAAGAATCCCGCGGAAAAAAAAGCGAACGAACTTGTTCTTTCCATATTGGACAGGATCGTTCCGGCTCTTGAGAACGCGCAGCCCGTCCGTTCGCTCGGCTTAAACGAAGAAGAAAAAGCCGCTGTTTACGACTGTCACTTTATCACGGCGAAACCTGTGCTTTATGTCTGCAATGTTGATGAAAACGGCGTTAAGTCAGGTAACGCTTACGCGGAAAAAGTAAAANCGCGCGCGCAAAGCGAAGGAACCGAAGCTGTCTGCATCTGCGGAAAATTCGAAGCTGACCTTTGCGGCATAGAAGACGAATCGGAAAAAAAAGCNTTTCTGGAAGATTTAGGCATGAAGGAAACAGGNCTTTCAGCTTTGATTCACAGCGCCTACAGGCTCNTNGGACTGAGAACTTTTTTTACAACAGGAAAGGACGAATGCCGCGCGTGGACATTTCATTCAGGCGACAGCGCGCCGAAAGCNGCCGGCGTTATTCACACAGACTTCGAAAAAGGATTCATTAAAGCGGAAGTATATACCTGCGACGATATTNTTCATTACGGCACCGAAGCGAAAATCAAGGAAGCCGGAAAATACCGCCTTGAAGGCAGAGAATACGCCGTCCAGGACGGAGATATAATGTTCTTCAAGTTCAATGTGTAAAATTTTTACTTGTTTTATGGCAAAAAAATATTTATAATTAATAATAGTGAATATAGTAGAGCCATCAACNCTTCAAAAGTACGCGCTTTTCGGCGGACTGCTTGANGATCAAATAGAGAATTTAATTCCGCTGATGGTGCATGAAGAATTCTGTCAGGACGATATTATTATCGCGGAAGGAAAACCCAATGACAGAATTTATTTTATAATGAACGGACAGGTTTCAATAAGCAGAAGAGACAANCTGCTTGCCAGNTTCAGCGAAGGCGACGCTTTCGGAGAAATGGAAGTGCTTGACGTAATGCCCGCCGTAGCTACAATCANGGCGCTTACGCCGGTATCCGCGATGTCAATATCAAACAAGGCGCTGCGCGCTGTTTACAATATTGACGTAAAAACCTTTTCGCTTATCATAATGAATCTTGCGCGGGATCTTTCCCGCCGTTTGCGCAAAATGGATGAGTTTATAACATCATCATCAATCTTGATATAGTTTTTGGAGCAGTTATGATTTTCAATCCCGAGTATGAATGTATGGAAGGACAGGCGCGGAAAAAACTTCANCTTGCGGCGTTAAAAAACCTTGCTGAAACTTTATATTCAAAAGTTCCTTTCTACCGCCAAAAAATGGAAGAGAAGGGTGTCACATCACACGACATTCACTGCATAGCGGATATCGATAAACTTCCCTTTACCACAAAAGATGATCTGCGCATAAATTATCCGCACGGGCTTCGCGCCTGCCCGCAGGACAGAATCGTGGAAGTTCACATGAGCTCCGGTACAACCGGAAAACCTGTTGTAAACGAATACACAATTAAAGATTTGGATATCTGGCGTCAATCGATGGCAAGAACGCTTGCCGGCGCGGGATGCACAAGGGACGACATCGTTCAAAACTGTTACGGTTACGGGCTTTTCACGGGAGGCGCAGGCGTGCATTACGGCGCGCTTACGATCGGCGCGGAAGTGCTTCCGATGTCAAGCGGCCTTACTGAAAGACAGTTAATGATACTGCGCGACTTNGGCTCTACCATGCTGACATGCACGCCGTCCTANGCGCTNTACCTTGCGGAAGAAGCCGCGGAAGCAGGCATCGATATAAAAGCGCTTCCGGTAAACAAGGGNTGCTTCGGAGCGGAACCGTGGAGCGAAAACATGCGCACGGAAATCGAGAAACGCTATAACATGAANGCTTACGACATTTACGGTCTTACGGAAATAATAGGNCCCGGCGTCGCGTTTGAATGTGAATCGCAGGACGGCCTTCATGTTAACGAAGATTTTTTCTACCCTGAAATTATCGATCCGGTTTCAGGAAAACCGCTTCCTGCGGGCGAAGAAGGTGAACTTGTCTTCACAACTTTGACAAGGGAAGGCACTCCCCTGCTGCGTTACCGCACGCGGGACATTACGCGCATAATGGAAGAACCCTGCGCGTGCGGACGCACAACAAGGCGCATTCACCGCCTGTTCGGCCGCACCGACGATATGCTGATAATCCGCGGCGTAAATGTCTTCCCAAGCCAGATCGAGCAGGCTCTAATCGAAATTGAAGGGACAGAGCCGCAGTATTTAATCATTGTAAGCCGCGGCGAAAGCCATCTTGATGAAGTTGANCTGCANGTCGAAGTAAAAAANGACGCTTTCAGCGATGAAACGCGCGGTCTTGAAAGCCTTCGCAGCCGAATCGAGCAGACAATGAAGAGCAAATTGCAAATAAACATGAAAGTGAAGCTTGTCGAACCCAAAACCATTGAAAGATCAATCGGAAAAGCGAAAAGAGTTATCGACAACAGGAAAATTTGAGAGTAAAATTAATACACAGGATGAAGCGGTGTCAGGTGTCATGATGTCTGATNCCGGAANGGAATAAACAGGGTAATATAAATGGGAATAAAACAAATATCCGTTTTTTTGGAAAATACTACAGGGCGGCTCAGCGAAGTGACAAAAACACTNGCGAACGCGGGGATAAATCTTAGGGCAATCAGCATCGCGGATACCGCGGATTTCGGAATTTTNCGCCTTATTGCCGACAAAAACGATGGAGCCGTGAGCGCGCTTACCGCGGCGGGCTTTACCACAAGACAAACCGATGTTGTAGCCGTAGAAATTGACGACAAACCCGGGAGCCTTGCGGGTTTAATGGATGTCTTCCAGAAATCGCAGGTAAACATTGAATATCTTTACGCTTCTTTAGAAGGACAGGTTGGAAAAGCGGTTGTTATTTTCAAACTGAAGGATCACGAAACAGGACAAAAAATATTAACCGACAAAGGTTTCAAACTGGCGGACAATTTCTGATGAAAATACTTATGGTATCAAGCGAGTCGGTTCTGGAACCGCTTCAGGGAATTGCAATATGAAAATACTTATGGTATCAAGCGAAGCGGTTCCTTGGGCGAAAACNGGCGGGCTNGCCGACATGGTTTCCGCTCTTTCCATAAGTCTTGCAAAGCTTGATCATGATGTGCGGATTGTAATACCGCGCTATTACTCGATTGACCGCAGNAAACTGACTCAGCTTCCCGGCGCGATGGGAACGCCGATGGGCGGCGGCGTTGAAGAATGGAGCGCGGTTTATTCAACAGATATGCCGGAATCCGCNGGCGATACCGCCGTNAAAAAAAGCGGCTCATCGCAAAAAAGCAAAACTGCTGCGCAGAGCGGAACCGCAAANAAAAATACTGTAAAAGTTTATTTTATTGATCATGAAATTTTCTTTGGAAGGGACGGAATTTACGGAAGCCCCGTGGAATCCGATTTCATGGACAACCCGAG
>WQTB01000159.1 GCA_009786495.1 Treponema sp. | reverse complement strand
TTCGGCCTTGTTCATGTAGATTTTAAAACGCAAAAACGCACGGTTAAAAAAAGCGGATCGTTTTTTACTTCAATCATAAAAAACAAAGGCGTTACTGATGCNGCGTACAATGAATTTGTCGCAAAGCAGGAATATAAAAAATGATATACAATATTATATAAAATACTTTTAATTAANAAGGAGAAAAACATGGGTATCATTTTTGAAAAATACAGATCGGGAATAAATCTTGGCGGATGGGTTTCNCANTGCAGCCTTGAAAAAAAGCATATAGATACATTCATTGGGAAAAGCGATCTGGAAAAAATTGCTTCCTGGGGTCTTGACCACGTAAGGTTCCCTTTTGATTATCCTATTCTAGAAGATGACAATAATCCATTTTCCTATAAGGAAGAAGGGTTTAAAATAATTGATAAACTGCTTGGGTGGTGCAAGGAATATTCGCTTAACCTGATTCTTGATATGCACATGGCGCCGGGTTATGCTTTTTACAACAATCCTGAAGCCAATGTTTTATTTTCAGACGAGAAGGCGCAAAACAGGTTTNTCTCCATTTGGCAGGAATTTGCAAAACGGTATAAAAACGAAAAAGATAATATTATTTTTGAATTGTTAAACGAAATCGNAGACGCTCACGGCGATACATGGAATAAAATTNTCAAAAGGGNGGTAGAAGGCATTAAAAAAATTGATAATGAAAGATATATACTTATTGGCGGCCCCGGCAATAATTCAGCGCAGGGGCTCGGCAGTCTTGAAATTTATGACGATAAACACATTCTTTATAATTTTCATTTTTATGAGCCGTTCCTTTTTACTCATCAGAGAGCAAGCTGGACGCCGTTAAAAAACATAAATGTAAATCAGCCATATCCGGGAAAAATTGAAGGAATGGATCAGTTAAAGGCGTTCTTCGGCGCCCAGAGGCCTGAACAGGGAAAATCAATGACAGCGGAAACTGTTTTTGATAAAAATTTTCTTGAACATATGCTTTCGCCGGCTTTTGATTTTAGCAGGCGGACAAACAAGGAGCTTTATTGCGGCGAATACGGCGCGATAGATCATAGCGATCCTGAAAGCAGAATAAATTACATGAAGGACATGAAAGAACTATTGGAAAAAAATAAAATCGGCAGGGCAAGCTGGACGTATAAAGGAATGAATTTTTCTTCCATAAACGAAAACGGAAATCCGGTTTCAGAAGGATTTATTAAAACATTATCTTAAAAAAAAACCCCCGAAAGGGGGTTTTTTTGGGCGATACAAGACTTGAACTTGTGACCCCTAGCGTGTCGAGCTAGTGCTCTAACCAACTGAGCTAACCGCCCTAATCCGGCGTCTAGCCTAACAACAATATAAATCTTTAAGATCGTTATTTTACGGTAATACTCCCTAAAGCCGGCCGCTGTATTATTTTACCCGCTCGCGGATAGCGACGTTTACTTCAATTTTATGAGTGCTGTCAAGCTCCATCGGCACTATAAGAGCTTCCACNTCGCCGAGATTTGTGGAAACTTCCATGTTATCCCCGGTAAACAGAGCCGGAGGCGTAAGATCGAATTTAAAACCCAGATCATGCAATTTTGTTACTGCCTGAGCTGTTATCATATTCGCAAGTTCCTGTATGGTTGCTTTTGCAAGTTCATCAAGAACTGTGAACGTTTCACCGTTCATGCCGCCAGATATAAACAAGGCAGTGTCTTTGGACATATCGAAAAGAACACGCCCCTCTACATCGCCGGCAAGACCAACAAGGGCGGCTACTCCCATGATGGCCATCGAGGTAGGCTTAAGATAGATTTCTCCGCGTTTTACCTCGGAATTCAACACCTCTTTTAGTACACTAAAAGCGGACTCCACAAAGGGGTTGATATACTCGACTCTCATATTTTTCTCCTTGCAATTATCTATACACGATTATACACGGCTTTTTATTTTTAAGCAACATGTAAATACGCTGAAATGGGATCGTCAGCCATTAGCTGCCAGTCCGCGCCTGTAAGTTCTTCGTTTCTGCCGATAATGACAAATCCCCTGTTTTTAAGCTTTTCTGAAAAATCTGCAATCACTTTTTCCTGATCCGGACCCGGCAGGAACGATAATATATCTCTTGCAAGGATNATATCAAGCTCAGGCAGGGTATTTTCGTTCGTTATATCATGATATTCAAAAATGATCGAGTCTTTTACAGCCGAATTGAACGAATAACCGCTTGTTCCGCGCACTGTGNAAGGCCTTGTGAACTCCGGNAGATCTTCAAGATCATAAACCATNTTGGGAGCCTGNGAAACAGCCATAATATCGTTATCGTTCGCCCATATTTTAATGTGCGCGTTCGGATATCTTGACTTGAGAATACAGGCAAANGANAAGGTTTCATGNCCTTTTCCGCAGCCGACATTCCAGACATTGATATTCGCGGAAGAATTATCCGGCAGCATCTTCTTTATGGAAGCCGCGTACGCGTCAGACCAGAATTCCGATGTGGACGGAGATATAAAGTCGTCCAGGAACTCGCTGGCTTCCGAGGCGGTTTTTAACTGAAGCGAATCGCCCGAGCGGTTTGAACTCCATTGCGCAAAACGTTTGTGCACCCATTTATCGTTTATGCTTGAAACAAAGAAATGCTTTAACGCCGCAATGCTTTCTTCGAGGAAGCCGATCGCCGAACTTGCGCCTGATTTCGAAGGTTGAGCAATATCACCCGCGGCCGGCGGCACAAAGTAATCGCCGCCTTCAGANACCTTNCCGCGTGAGGANTTTTTATCGTCTTCNGTTATTGTGAATATCCTGACAACATCCAGGATGATGTAAAGATCGCCCTGTTTTTCCACNACGCCGCTTATAAACTTGATNTTAATATCGCCGAATATCGGGTGCGGCGGCTGAATGTTCTCTTTATTTATCCCGACAACCTTGTCAATTTTATCTACGATTGTTCCGTATACNTGATCGTTGATGTGAAGGATTANCATGTTCTCGATAGTGTCTTTTTTGTGATCCATCGGAAGATGGAAGAACTGCCTTAGATCAATAATCGGAATAATATCGCCGCGCAGGTTATAAACGCCGCGGACAAACGACGCCGCGTTAGGCACATATGTAAATTTGTCGGCTTTCGCGATTTCCTTTACGTTCATAATATCAACGCCGTAATCTTTCCCTGAAAGCGAGAACGTAACCATTTTAAAGTCTACATTTTCCGCTCTTTCTTTCTGTTCCTGTAATTCGGCGTTAACCTGTTCTAAATCTTTAATTACTGCCGCCATATGTTACCTACCGTATTGAAGCTTCGCGGATTCGGCGCTGCTCCATTTCCTTTTTTAATCCCAGTTCAAGAAGCTGGCTTACATCGATGATAAGAGAGACCGATCCGTCTCCCAATATTGAAGCTCCGGCGATTCCGGGCGAGTTGGTAAACTGATCGCGAAGCGGCTTAATAACCACGTCTTCTTCGCCAATCAGGCTGTCTACCATAAAGCCCATCTTCTTCTCTGTTGTTCCTACAATTACAATGAAGTGATAATCCTGCTCTTCTTCCGTTTTTATGCCGAAAAGGCGGTTTAAACGCAATAATGAAACAACATCGTTACGAATATTGAATACTTCGTAGTTGTCGATTTTTTTGATTTCTTCCGGTTTAATGCGCAGACTTTCGATAACTGACGTAATCGGTATTGAGTAGATTTCCGGTCCGACGCGGACAAGCAGACCCTGAATAATCGCGAGCGTAAGAGGCAGTTTAATTATAAACTTGGTTCCCTTGCCGTGTTCTGAATTGACGGTAACAGTACCGTTAAGGTCTGAAATCTGGCGTCTTACAACGTCAAGACCGACGCCGCGTCCTGAAATGGCTGTAATCGCTTTCGCGGTTGAGAAACCGGGTTCAAAAATCAGGTTAAACGCTTCAACATCCGTAAGAACTTTATTCGGGCTTATAAGACCGCGTTCTACAGCTTTTGCTTTTACCGCTTCTACATCGATACCCTTGCCGTCGTCGCCGATTTCTATAACGATCATGTTGCCTTCGTTGGCGGCTTTTAAAAGCACCGTGCCTTCTTCCGGTTTGCCGGACGCGCGGCGGACTTCCGCGGATTCAATTCCGTGGTCGATTGAGTTACGAACCGAGTGCATGATTGGATCAAGAAGATCATCGAC
>WQTB01000158.1 GCA_009786495.1 Treponema sp. | reverse complement strand
CCCTGCGCGTTCACTGTTTCAAAAATTAATGAAGAAAGATCAAACTCAACTTTTTCGCTTTTACCGGCTTTTATGAAAACCCGGCGGAATGCTTTAAGCGATGTAATCGGATCATCATCGCCGCGGCTGTCCTTTGTAACATAAATTTGTATAACTTCATCGGCGTCATATTTTCCTGTGTTGCTCACGGTGACTGCCGCTTTCAAAGAGCCGCCTGCGGAAACCGAAGACGCAGAAAGTTTGATGTCATCAAATTTAAAGCTTGTGTACGAAAGACCAAAGCCAAACGGGTACAAAGGTTTCTGTGTCATATAACGGTATGTGCGGCCTTTCATTGAATAATCATCATAAGCCGGAAGCTGATCTGTNGAAGCGGGGAAGGTGACAGGAAGTTTTCCCGACGGAACAANGTCGCCGAAAATAATATCGGCTACAGCCTTGCCGCCTGATTCGCCCGGGTACCACGCGAAAATAACNGCGTCGGCAATATCTTCCGGGAAAGCGACNGCGCTGCCGCCTGTTAAAACAAGAACAACTTTNTTTCCTGCGGCNCGGACGAACTTTAAATAATTAAGCTGCCACTGCGGNAGTTCAATATTATTCCGGTCGCCGTTAGAATCCGAAGCGATAGCGTCGCCTTCTTCGCCTTCGATTGCTCCGTCAAGCCCAAGGACAACGATGGTTACATCCGGCGCTTCCTTTTGAAGCTGAACAGTAGTTTGCGGACTTAACCCCGCAAAGCTGACAGCTTTTTTGCTTTCGCAGTACATCAGGCAGCCCTGTTTGTATTCAAGATTGATGCCGAACTTGTCTCTGGTTTTTTCACCTAACCCTTCAAGTATGGTAATGAATCTGGCGCTTACTCCGTAATAATTTCCAAAGAGCGTATGNGCGTTGGCGGCGCCGGGACCNGTTACGCCGATTCTNTTCGGGCTTGAATCAAGCGGCAGAAGATTGTTTTCATTTTTTAACAGAACGATGGATTTATGCGCGGTCTTAAGCGCGAGATTTCTGTGTTTTTCGCAGTTAATAACGTTACGGTCAAGTTTATCATATTTTCCGCTTCCGGGCGGATCGAACATTCCAAGCTTAAAACGGGTTTTTAAAAGACGCTCAAGCGATGTATTGATCGCTTCTTCCGTAACAAGCCCCTGTTTGCAAGCTACAGTGAGCATCGGGTAAGTGCATCCGCAGTTAAGATCGCAGCCTGCGTTAAGCGCCATTGCCGCCGATTCTTCCGGCGTGGAAGTTACTTTATGATTTTGATGAAAGTCGCGGATAGCCCAGCAGTCGGATACAAAGTGGCCTTTAAAGCCCCATCGTCCGCGGAGAACGTCTTTCATCAGGAAATTGCTTGCGCAGCACGGCTCGTCAAGAGTGCGGTTATAAGCGCCCATGACGGATTCAACGCCGCCTTCAACTAACGCCTTGAACGCAGGCAGATATGTTTCCCAAAGATCTTTCTTGGAAACAACCGCGTTAAATGTGTGGCGGTCTTTTTCAGGGCCGGAATGTACCGCGTAATGTTTTGCGCAGGCGGCAAGTTTTAAATTTTCAGGATCGTCGCCCTGAAGCCCGCGTACAAGAGCCAGCCCGATGCGGCTTGTAAGGTACGGGTCTTCGCCGTATGTCTCCTGCCCGCGTCCCCATCGCGGATCGCGGAAAATATTGATATTCGGCGTCCAGAAAGTAAGCCCCCAATACTGACCGCGGTTGCCCTGTTTTACAGCTTCATTGTGTTTTGCGCGCGCTTCATCGGAAATCGCCACAGCGATTTCTTCTACAAGCTTCTCGTCAAAAGTCGCAGCCATCGCGATAGCCTGCGGAAAAACAGTCGCGACACCCGCTCTTGCTACACCGTGAAGACATTCATTCCACCAGTTATAATCAGGTATCCCAAGGCGTTCAATTCCCGGGCTGATATAAAGAAGCTGGGAAACCTTTTCTTCCAGCGTCATCTGAGAAATCATTTCCTTGATTCTTGTTTCACGGTTCATTGCATGCTCCTAAAATGACATTAAAAGTATTATATGTGATGAATTAATCCGGGTCAATGAAAATTATCTAACTTGCTCTTTTTATAGAAATTTCTTATAATATTAGTTATACAATATGCATTTTAATACTTATACAATTTGTATAACTATACTTATACAAATTGTATAAGTATAGTTTAAGGTAATTATGGATTTTATTAAACGAATATTGGCAAAAAAACTGGAAAATACGACAAGTACCTTCTCGGCGGCATATTTAAACGGGCCAAGACAATGCGGAAAATCTACACTGGTTCAAACCTTTCTGCACGCGGATAAAACAAATTATATGACTTTTGACACCACGGTTATCAGAACAGCCGCCAAAAAAGACCCTGACGCCTTTATAGCCGGACTGCCCAAAGATAAAATAAATATCATAGATGAAGTGCAAAGAGTGCCAAAGNTACATTTATTAATAAAAAAATCAATNGATGAAAAACGTTTAAANGGNCAGGGTAAATCGCTATTCCTTCTAACAGGTTCCGCAAATATTTTCGGACTGCCGAATTTATCCAACGCAATGGCNGGACGAATGGCATTGCTAACATTNCTTCCGTTCTCGGCGGCAGAGATAAAAAATTCCAGCGTTAATTTNATAGAAAAATTATGGAATGAAAATTTAACCGCTAAAAGTTACAAAAAGGCAAACCTGATTGAAACGATAAAAAGCGCGACGTTTCCGGAAATTGCGCTGAACAAAACCATTGACAGCGGCGTTTGGATGGATAGTTATATCGATACAATTCTTGAAAGGGATGCTGTAGAGTTAGCGAAAATAAGAAAACCTGAACTGGTTTTGCAATTACTTGCTTCTTTGTGCTGCCGCGTGGGAAGCCTTTTAAACAATGACAGCGTAATGAGCGAAACAGGGCTTAATCAGATAACATACGATAAATATAAAACATTTTGCAATAACGTTTATTTAACTTTTGAAGTTCAGCCGTGGGCAAAACCCAACAAGCTTAATAAAAGATTTGTAAAAAGCAAAAAAATATATTTTACCGACACAAACTTTTTATGTTTTTTATTAAGGCGCGATATCAGCGAGTTATATAAAAACGATTCGTCCCAGATGGGGCATATATTTGAAAACTTTATAGCGGCGGAAATAATGAAAGCCATTAGTTCNCTTGCGAATAATTACTATGTATCGCATTTTAATCCTGTGCGCGGCGACGGTAAAGAGACCGATTTTATAATTGAAAGGGANAANGGCGAAATTATTGCCNTCGAAGTGAAGCTTAATTCAACGTTAAACGAAAAAGATTTTAAAAATCTGGAAAACTGCAGAAACATCATTGGAACAAAATTTAAAAAAGGCATCGTTATTTACACAGGAGAAGACCTTGTGNCATTCGGAAAAAATTTATGGGCGGTTCCTTTTAATTTTTTATGGGAATGAATACAGCAATTCCAGTTAATAGAAAACGTTGACAAATAAATTAATAAAAAATATTATTAAACAGCCGGAGAAAATAAATGTCTAAAAAAATAATAAAAATTCTAATATCAATTTTATTAATAATAGCGGCGGCGGCTGTCGCAATAACATCATCAACACTGCAATACGGCAGCTTAAAAGAAAGCGGCAGGCTTCAGGCAAAATTAACGGATAAAATTACGGAAGTCGGCGGCGTTTGGCTTTCGGTTAAAGTAGCCAGCGGAGTAATTTCTTTTATTCAAACAGTCCAGATAGAAGGCTCAATACCTGTTGTAGGCGGACTTGCGGTTTCGGCGCAGCCAATGGGATGGGCGGAAGTAGTTGATAACACGCTGGATCAAATTTCCAATGTCTGTTTATGGGCAATCGGGGCTTTAGTTCTGGAAAAAATATTTCTTGCAATGTCTTATTTGCTGGCATTAAGAGTAATAGTTCCATGCGGAATAATTATTATTGTTATCGCAATATGGAACCCGAAATATCAGGGACAGTTAAGAAGAATTATCGGGGGAATAGCGATTATATTATTTGCAATATGTTTTGCCGTGCCNTTATCGCTGGAATTTTCAAGCGTAGTNGAATCCGCATTATTATCAAACTATATAAACGAAACTATAACCGATGTTCAGGGGTTATCGAATGAAATCGAAAAGAACAGCGAAAACGCGGATGATATAAG
>WQTB01000157.1 GCA_009786495.1 Treponema sp. | reverse complement strand
CTGCGCTTCTTTTACCGCGTACTCTGGCACATAATTTTCGGGCGGACTTTTAAAAGTAAATTTTTCCATATCGCATGATAGATTTTAATATAAAAATGATATATATAAAAGCAAGTATGAAAACTCCGGAATTACTGGCTCCCGCAGGTTCTCCCGAAGCGCTTGACGCCGCAATCGGCGAAGGCGCGGACGCTGTTTACCTTGGCCTTAAAGATTTTAACGCCCGCATGAGAAGCGCCAACTTTACCTATGCGCAGTTTGAAGCNGCNTTACGCGCGCTTCACCGCATGGGCAAAAAAGTTTACGTTACGGTGAATACTGTCTTTGANCAGCGCGAAGCCGACCGCATGTATCAGTTTTTAAAATATCTTTCACAACAGGGGCCGGACGCGCTTATAGTACAGGATTTCGGCGTTATCGCGATGGCAAAGNCNGAGTTTCCGTCGCTCCGGCTTCACGCTTCCACCCAGATGAACATCGCTTCTGCAAGGGGAGCNAACGCGCTTTCAAAGCACGGCGTATCGCGCGTCGTTCTTGCGCGCGAACTTTCACTTAACGAACTTGTCAGCATAAAAAAAGAGACGAATCTTGAGCTTGAAGTTTTCGTTCACGGCGCGCTTTGCGTAAGCGTTTCAGGCATTTGTCTTTTTTCAAGCTATCTGGGCGGAAAATCAGCGAACAGGGGAATGTGCACCCAGGCNTGCAGAAGGCTGTATCATCAATTTNACGAATCGCATAACGCAGGCNGGCAGAATGAAAATATGCGGGGATATTATTTTTCCCCGAATGACTTGCAGCTTTTGGAACGCGTACCTGACCTGGCTGAAGCCGGAATTAAAGCTTTAAAAATTGAAGGCAGAATGAAAAGCGCGTCCTATGTCGGCGCCGTGGTTTCAGCTTACAGGCTTGTCATTGACGCCATAGCAGGCGGCAATGATATGGAAGAGATACGGCGCAGCATTGAAACGGGGCAGGAGATTTTGCGTAACGATTTCGCGCGCGCCAAAACCGAATATTTATTTAACGAAAATTTCTTCANGGAAAGTTCACANAGGGANGCAGCGGCGCAAAGCAAAATAGACTGGCTGAATCCGGATCAGGACGGCGGGACNGGAATCAGNCTTGGAACCATTCAAAAAATAAAGGGTTCGGGTGATGAAAGGTGCGCGCTTGTTACGCCGCCGCGCGGAATAAAATTATCGGCGCGGGATTCCGTGCGCATTCATTTAAGCGACGATTCTGGAAGGATTTCGCACAGGCTGACATCCGCGGAACCTGCGGTTAAAAAATCAAAGCGGAATGAAGTCTGGATTTCTTCGCCTGAAGGTCTTCCGGGCGATCATGTTTATCTTATTCAGACAAAAGAGATGCGAAAGCGTTATGCGCCAATTATACCGAACGTGTCAGGCGGCAGGGGGCCTGGCAGAGACAGGGCGCCGACTGTGCAGATAACGGTAAACAAACAGGAAATTTTTCCTGAAGGATTGTACACGGCTGTCTCCCGCCCTGATGATTTATACATCGTTCAGTCTTCGCGCCCGCAGCGCGTGATGCTTTCTATGTCGCGCAAAAATATAAAACAGCTTTTAACAGGAAACAAAAACGGCGGTAAACCGCTGCCTTTTAAACCTTCGGAAATAATTTTGATTTTTGAGCCGTTTTTTCCGCAGGCAGCCGCCNGTTACGAAAACAGCGCAATGACAGATAACATCAGATTGCTGATCGAAAATGGATATAATCAGTTTATTGTTAATAACCCGGGTCAATTTTCGCTTTTCAGGGATTTTAGCAATGTTAAGCTTATCGCAGGGCCGTGGCTTTATATGTTCAATTCATGGTCGCTTTCATTTATTTCTTCCCTTGGAGCTGACGGATTTGTTTCGCCGCTGGAAAACAACAGACAGAATCTTGAAAAAACGCTGGGTTCTGATAAAAGGCTTCGAAGGAAATTTTTTATTACGGTTTTCGCCTGGCCGCAGTTATTCACAATAAGACCTGATCCGGGAAGCGTTCTTAATTTTAATAAATTTTCAGATAACATGAACGGGAACTTCACGCTGTTAAAAGGCAGCGGCGCGGGGGAAGACTCGCTCGTTCTGCCGCAAAAATACTTTTCAATTACAGATAAAATTCCATTTTTAAAAGAATCGGGATTCGGGCGTTTTATTATCGATCTGCGCGGNCCTGCNTTAAAAAAAACAAANTACCGCGACCTGATGCGTTCTGTCAGCGAATGTACCGCGCTGCCTGATTCCTGNAGATTCAACTGGAAAGACGGGTTTTATTCAGATCAGTAAACGGGCGGGAACTTAACGCCCCCGCTCATTTACAGAAAAACTAGAACGTTACGGCAGCGGCTTCCGCCGTCCTTTCGGCTTTTTCAAGAACAGCGGCGTCTTCAGCATCGGAATCATCATCATATGACAAACCTGACGCGGGTTTCGCTTCCTTTTTAAACTCGGAACGAAACTCAACATGCTCCGCGACAATGCTGATTCTCGACCGCGGTTTGCCTTCGGGGTCGTTCCATCGATCCTGTTTCAGGCGGCCTACTACGCGTATTCCCCGGCCTTTCTTGCCTTTCGCATAACAGAGCTCGGCAAGTTTGGACCATGTTTCAATATCGAAAAAGGATACTTCCTTTTCGAAACCTGTGTCCTGCTTGTAGTAACGATTCGACGCGAGACTCATTGTGCAAATTTGAGTCCCTTTTGGGGTGGACCTAAGCAGAGGGTCTCTCACGAGATTGCCTTCGATTAGAATTGAATTGAGGTTGTTCATATACATCCTCCTCGCTAAGATCCGGCAGCAGGCTGCCGCCGGCCATGAACTTCCCGCGGGAAAATTCATAGATACCGTATATGGGTGCGGACTTCGCGTTTTGCATGACTGAAAATAAAAAAAATTAGATAANTTTTTANAATTCGATGTNAAACAAACTGACGCGGGAAAAATACCGGCTTTAATGATTTTATTNAATGATATTAATTGATATAATTTTTCCATATCATGAAAAATCTTTACGGCGTTACACCCTGGGGGCGATGGTTCATCGATGTGCTTGACAGCTACAAGATGGGCGAGCGCCTTGAACGCGGAAGACGTTATGCAAATTCGGGAAAAGTGCTTTCGCTTGATATAAACGCAGGCCGCGCATCGGCGAAGGTCGAAGGAAAAAGCAGTCCGTTTTACAAAGTGTCCATAAGTTTTCCGCCGCTGGAAAAGGCGGAGAAAGTCTATAAATTGATAGAAAGCGATCCGCCGCTTATGGCGCGCATCGCATCGGGCGAGTTACCTGAAACTTTTTTGCAAAAACTGAAAAGCGAAGGCATAAACCTTACGCCTGTGCGCTGGCGCGAAATGAAAAGGTCCTGCTCATGCCCTGACTACGGCGATCCGTGCAAACACATGGCGGCGCTTTATTATATTATCGCAAGGGAAATTGACGCAAACCCGCAGGTTCTTTTCAGGCTGCGCGGCATGGACTTAGGCGATCGTTTCGGAAAATCAGCGGTTCATAAAATTGCGCCGCCTTTTGCGATAACTTACGCGAATGCTAAAGACAGTGATTTTCCGCGCGCGCAGGAAAGCCCGCAGCCTTTTGAGCTTGAACCAATTCCATACTGCGCGGAATTAATTACATCGCTGCTGCCGCCGAATCCGCCGTTTTGCAATAGGGACTTTTCTTCAGTAATCGCGGAATTTTACCACAGGTGCGCCGGCAGCTCTTTGTCTGACAGCGCGCATTGGGANTCNGCGTATTCAGATACGGAAACAATGGAACAAACAGAACATGATTTTTCAAGATCAAACTGGAAAGCGCATTTTCCGGGTTTTTCAGGGAACATTCCCGAACCCGGCATGGAGCCGTATCTGCAGGCGCAGGATATAAACGGCGGCGTAAAACGTTATACGCTATTTGAAGCTTTCAGCCTTTTTTCGCAGTTTTCTTCGGATGACGGCACAGCTTCCTATAATTTTCTTTTTTATCTTTTTAAATTTTTAAACCTTGTATGTTTGTCAGGCGCTTTTATTCCCTATGTTTANGTTTCACGCGACTTACAGCCTTCATATAAAGATGAATNTGAAGAAGACGATCAAGCTGACATTGAAACGCTTAAAATAATCTGGCGTCCCTACGAAAATCTGCCGCAGGTTTCAAACATGCTAAAGTTAATCGCGTCCC